>CAZLXM010000041.1:12289-16244 GCA_964563105.1 uncultured Bacteroidaceae bacterium | reverse complement strand
ATTGGTTCGCGTTATCTTTTTGAAACTAATTTTGAACATGAGGTGTTTAGTGATCTTACCGGTGAACGTGGTGTTCTTATGGGTGCATTGGCCGGTATCATTGATGCCCAATATAATATTTTACGTGAGAATGGACATTCTCCTTCTGAAGCATTTAATGAAACCGTTGAAGAATTGACACAAAGCCTCATACGTTTAGTAGATGAAAACGGAATGGACTGGATGTATGCAAATACTTCTGTGACAGCACAACGTGGAGCTCTCGACTGGAGGCCAAGATTCCGTGATGCTGTGGCGCCTGTATTTAAAGAATTATATGCCAGGGTAAAAGATGGTAGTGAATGTGCCCGGGTATTATCTGCGCTTAGCGGAATGAATTATCGTGATCAGCTTGAAATAGAACTTAAGGAATTAAGAGAAAGTGAACTCTGGCAAACTGGTGCAGCAGTCAGGAAATTAAGGCCGGGTAAATAAGAAAATGAATAATCAGTTGGGAAAGTGACAGGAGTAGCGGGAGAGTCACCCGTTACCTGTCACCTTTTCTATTTAAATATATTTTATCAACTTCATCAAATTCTTTTTCTTTTTTTTCTTCTTCTTCTTCTTCTTCTTCTTCCAGCCTCATAATATCCGGTTTAGGGCCTTTAGAGCGATAAATAAAAGCAAGAATTATTCCGGTAATTGTTCCCATTAAATGTGACTCCCAACTTATCCTGTAATCGTATGGGAGTAATCCCCAGACAAGGCTTCCATACAGGAATACTACAAGTAATGATATAGCCATCAGGTTTCGATTATGGCGAATAATACCGGAAGTAAAAAGAAATGTGGCAAACCCGTAAACCAGGCCGCTTGCACCTATATGATATGCTTCCCTTCCAATTAACCAGACAAGTAAACCGGTAATAAGATATATTCGAAAAAAGACACGAAAAGCTACTTCCCTGTAAAAATAAAATATTGCTATACTAAGGAAAAAGACTGGCAGAGAATTGTCAAAAAGGTGCTTAATATCATCGTGTACAAGCGGGGCAGTAAATATGCCCGGTATACCTTTTATTTTGAAAGGATAAATCCCAAGAAAATTTAAATCAATATCTAATCCGAACTCAATAAATTTTACGAACCACATTAGAAATAGAAAGAATGCCGGGAACACAAGGCTCCTCATAAATATTTTTTTTTCTGTATAGAATGTATTTTCTGAGTTCAAAAGAAAAAGTTTAAACCTGAAGGCTTTGAGTATGTAAATTTATAAAGTTCAGCTAAGATTTTAAAATTTTAATAATAGTTTAACTATTTCTGCTTTGCCTAATTTGTTAGTATGTTTTAAATTATAAAACAAGCTGCTTTGGTTTCACTCCAATGAAATGCTAATTAAAGGTATTCGACTGAAAATTGATTTTTGCAAATTTATTTTGTAGATTTAATTGTTTATGTCTCATTTGCGTTTATTATATACAAAAGTTAATGAGTCAAAGTTCTGATTTATAATAAAATATCAACAAAGGAAGTCGAGTATCAGGGACTTTATCTAAAAATATACATATGTGTTTGTGATTTTTAATCAAGGATTGGTAGAGGGATTATTAAATAATTAGGCGAAATATTTTTGTGTTTGGAAGTGTATTGAAGCTTTCTGCCTGAATATCTTTTCAGAGTTGATTTATTTATGATAAGATCATAAAAAAGAATATTTTAGCTATCTATTTATTAATAAAACAATAAAATAATGAAACGAAGAAGATTTTTAAAAAACACTTCGCTGACCGGCTCAGGAGTCTTTGCCATTCCCAATATTGTGCCTTCATATGTTTTTGGGAAAAATGCTCCTGGTAATCAAATTAATATAGGCCAGATTGGCTGTGGTCGAATTGCCCGTGATCATGATATAAAAGAGACAATTAGGATTGACGGGGCCCGTTTTATTGCAGTATGCGATCTCGATAGTAAAAGGATGAAAGAGGGGAAAGATCTTATCGAAAATTATTATAACAGTAAATATGACAGCAAAAGTTTTATAGATGTAAAAATGTATGAAGATTACAGGGATATGCTGCAAAACAGTGAAATCGATGCAGTAATAATTAGTACACCGGATCACTGGCATGCTCAGCCGGCTATTGAGGCTGCCCTTAAAGGGAAAGCAATTTATCTTCAAAAACCTAATTCATTAACTGTTGAAGAGGGAAGGTTATTAAGTGACATTGTTAATCGACAGGGAGTAATTTTACAGATAGGGACACAGGTTCGTTCAAGTCAGCATCAATTTAGAAGGGCAGCGGAACTGGTAAGAAATGGAAGGATCGGCAATTTACATACAGTTAAATTAAGTTTTCCGGGAGACCCATCCGGTCCTCCTGCGACTGAAATGCCTGTACCTTCTAATCTAAACTATGATATGTGGTTAGGATCCACACCTGAAATATTTTATACTGAGATGGGTGTGCATCCCCAGGAGGGCTATGGCCGGCCCGGATGGTTAAGAAGAGAGCAATTCGGAGCAGGAATGATCACAGGATGGGGACAACATCAGTTCGACCTGGCTAATTGGGCCATGAATACTGAGTATACAGGACCATTATCGGTTGAAGCAATAGCAATTTTTCCTAAAACCGGATTTTGGAATGTTCATGGTGACTTTATGGTAAAAATGGAATATGAAAACGATATTACCATGTATGCAAATTCAGAATCTCCGGTAGTAATCAGATATGAAGGTACAGAAGGATGGATAGAAGTTTTCAGGGGGAACTATTCAATTACGGAGAGTGATCCGGTTTCATCCCAGGCTAGAAAAGTACTCGATGCCGGTGATCCCAATATTCTTAAATCAGAAATAAAAGATAGTGAAATTCATTTATACAGAAGTGATGATCATCATGGTAACTGGCTGGATTGCATAAGAACAGGAGAGCAACCCATTGTGCCTGTTGAGGTTGGCCATAGGGCATGTACAATCTGTCTGATCAGTCATATTGCAATGAAAATAAATAGAAAATTATTCTGGGATCCGGTCAGAGAGCAATTTATTAATGACAGTGAAGCAAATTCGATGCTTTCCCGGCCCCAAAGGTTTCCATACGGAACTAATTATATAAAACTTTAATAAATATTGACAGAAAATATAGAAATACTAATTTGTAATTTTAATTTTAGGGTTTAATAATTAAATTATTTTTTTAATGAATCCTTTGATTATAATAATATTCTTTCTTTTACTTTTTAATCCATATCCTCTTTTTTCACAAGGTTTTAATTTATCTGAAGAACAAAGGTTAAGGCAGCAAATTCGTGAAACCTTATTTGTTCCGGAATCGCTTCCGGAACTCAATGCAGAAATACACGGAAAATTTGAACCTGCTATGGGAGTCGTTGCCGAACGAGTTACATATAATTCTTTATATAATTTAAAAATACCTGCAATTGTGTATCTCCCCTCTTCCAGGATTGAGGGAAAAATTCCTGCTTTAATTATTGTTAATGGTCATGGGGGTGATAAATATTCCTGGTATGCATATTATGCCGGTATTGCTTATGCACAAGCTGGAGCTGTTGTTTTAACCTACGATCCTGTTGGTGAAGGTGAACGGAACATCAAACGCCGGTCTGGTACAAGGGCGCATGATGTATTACTTGACCCGCCGGAAATGGGCAGACATATGGGAGGCCTGATGATTACTGATGTAATGCAGGCTGTTTCATACCTTTCTCAACGTCCGGAAGTTGATCCCAATCGTATTGCTGTTTTAGGGCATTCAATGGGATCATTTGTGTCTTCGCTTACGGGTGCTGTTGATACGCGTATACATGCGGTTGTTCTTGTAGGTGGAGGCAATCTCGATGGTCAGGATGGCTATTGGGATAATAGTAAACCTATGTGTCAGGGAATTCCATATCAATCTTTATCATTTCTTGGGGACCGACCGGCTGCATTATATGCTTTACATGCATC
>CAZLXM010000041.1:0-12279 GCA_964563105.1 uncultured Bacteroidaceae bacterium | reverse complement strand
TTGCTGATTTATAATGGTTTGCAGGATAGCGTAGTGGGTATTCCGAAGTTAGGCACCTGGCCCTTTTTTGATGATCTGTATCAACGGACTGCAAAATTACATGGGACTTATGATGGTTTGTTTGAATATAATTTTACAGATGGAAGTCATCGTCCATATTTTTTAACAAAAGATGTAGCGATCTGGCTTGAAAAAAAACTTGATTTTCCAAATCTAACAGAATCAGATTTTCAGGTAATGCCTGTTACTCATATTGGAGAGTGGGCCAGAATAAACGGGGCAGATATGGATCGTTTGTATTCAAGTGAGATACGGGCAGGAGGAACAATCGCAATTAGCACAGGAATACCCGTATTGTCAAGAGAGGATTTAAGTGTCTATTCTCAGGAAAAATGGGAAAGAGAAAAGCACTTATTTATTTATGAAAGTTGGGTAACAGCTGTAAGAAATAGATTGACAAACAAGTGACCACGATTTATCATACCCGGGTTTGAATTGAGAGTGATGAAAGGATGAATTAGCCTCTTGCTTTTTTAGGGATCAATTTATATTTTTATTTTATTATTTATCATTCTGAACCTGCCTTGGAGATATCCTGAAAATATTTCACAATTTTAATTAAATTAATATCACATGAAATTTTTTTTAAATATTTTTTTAAAGAACTCTTACAGAAAAAGCTGGTATTTTACAATTATTACCTGTTTTTTGTCATCATTAAAATCCTGCTCATTCAGCTCCCTCTTATATATACCGCTGCTGGTGTTATTAGCTAATGGAAACATACTCCATGCACAAAAAAAAATATATATATTAACAGATTTAGAAGGAGTAAGCGGGGTATATAATTTTCGTCAAACCAGGGAAAAAGGTTCACCTGAGAATATTGAGGCATGCGAATATTTTATGGATGATCTTGCAGCTGTGATTGAAGGTTTAAAGGATGGTGGTGCAACGGAGATTTTAGTGATAGATGGTCATGGTAATCAATGTGTTATACCACATATGATGGTTCCGGGAGCCCAATATCTGACAGGAATTCCCAGGCCTGGAACCATGTATGGGCTTGATAGTTCTTATGTTGGATTAGTACAGTTTGGTGCACATGCCATGATGGGTACCAGGGATGGTGTTTTACATCATACAATGTCATCAAAACCTGAAAACAGATATTGGTATAATGGCGTTGAGTGCGGTGAATTGGTTCAGGTGGCAACAATTGCAGGCTATTATGGAATCCCTACAATTTTAGTTACTGGTGATCAGGCAACCTGTAGGGAGGCCCGGAAGTTTTTTGGTAATAGTTGCGTAACTGTAGCAGTTAAAGAAGGTATTGCCAGAGAAGCTGCAATTCTATACCCTTTTGCAGAAACAAGAAAAGCCCTTTATGAAGGAGCTAAAAAAGCTATGGAGGTTATACCCTATTGTAAACCCTACAAAATGGACCTGCCCATTAAAGGGAAATTGCAGTATTTAAAAAGATTAACGGATAAGTCTGAACCCGAAATAATTACAAAAGAAGCTGTCTTTTATGATCCGAGAGATATTTTAAAATTTTGAAATAAGCAATTTTATTTTTTAAAACTGATTTTATTATCCATCGGCATTTCCTTATTTCCCAGATCTATTTTTCCAGATGTATTAAGTTTAAAAGCTTGTACATAATAATATAAAAATTTACGGAAATTAGAGAAATGCTTTTGCATATATTTTATGTTCTATTAAGGAAAAACAGAAAAGGGAAATATAAAGTTTTAAACACAAAAATGAATTTGTACTATACAAAAAATTTATCAATATTTGATTTTATACTATCCATTCTAAAGTTAGCTTTAGATATTTAATATTAGCACAATATAATTATGTTTTCAAGAATTTTCATTATTAGGATTATTATCTCTATCTATTTTCTTTCATTTGTTTTTTCAGGATGTAATCCTAAACAAGCAAAAATTCTGAAAGTTAGTGATGTCAATTCGCGCTATTTTACAGATTGCACTGGTAGAGCTATTTATCTTACAGGTTCTCATACATGGAATAATCTTGTAGACATGACATCTGCCGGTAGACCTGATTCTTTTGATTTTAATAAATATCTGGATTTTCTGAAATCACATAATCATAACTTTATCAGGCTGTGGGCCTGGGATCTTTTATCATGGGATATAGGAGGAGATTTGGAAGATAGCGTTCGAATCCTCCAGATTTCGCCACAACCCTGGGTAAGAACCGGCCCAGAACTGGCACTTGATGGAAAACCTAAATTTAATCTTGAACAGTATAATCCGGAATATTTCCAACGATTGAAAAACAGAGTAATTGCTGCAAGAAAGGCAGGTATCTATGTTTCAATTATGTTATTTGAGGGTTGGGGACTCCAGTTTGCATCAGGCTCTTTTGTGAATCATCCCTTTCATCCCATGAATAATATAAATGGAATTGAATTTAAAGAAGGACAGGATTCGTTGGTGATTTATGAACTGGTAAATGATAAAATTATCAGTATTCAAGAAGGATATATACGCAAGGTAATTGAAACAGTTGGCAATGAGACAAATGTTCTTTATGAGATTTCGAATGAAAATCACCCTATGTCAACGGAATGGCAATACCATATGATAAGGTATATTAAAGATCTGGAGAAAAAAAAAGGGAAATCGCATCCTATCGGTATGACATTTCAATATAAAGGTGGAAATAATAAGGTGCTTTTTGATAGCCCTGCCGATTGGATTTCCCCAAACCAGGAAGGAGGATACAAGGATGATCCGCCGATATCTGAAGGAACTAAAGTGATCTTAAGTGATACTGATCATTTATGGGGTATTGGAGGAAACAGACAATGGGTATGGAAAAGCTTTTTACGTGGCTTAAATCCGATTTTGATGGATTTTTATGAAATAAAAGAAATGAGACGCGGCCTTACGGAGCTTAAGGCTGAAGAAATAAGGTTGGCTATGGCTTATACCATGATGTTTTCTGACAAGATGGAACTGATAAATATGGTTCCATCAAAAACAATTGCCTCTTCGGAATATTGCCTGGCAAATGAGGGGAAAGAATATCTAGTATATATTCCTGAAGGGAAAAGTACTGAAATAAATCTTGGATCTGTTAAAGGAATTTTTAATGTGGAATGGTTTGATCCTTTATCAGGTAATTTCCAAAAAGCTTTGCCCGTTGAGGGAGGAGGGAAGATAACAATGATATCTCCATTTGAACAGGATGAAGCGGTTGTTTACCTGAAGTTGAAAAATAATAAATAAATACCACAAGTAAGTATTTTAGAAAAGGTTTTTTAAAAAAGAAAGTATTTTTCCTCGAAAAGTATAACTGATGAATCATAAATGAGGATATTATGAGGCTATTAAGTTCAATTTATTTATTATAATTGTATTATAATCAAAGGTCTTTATCTACAAAACAAATTTTAGAAAGGAAACTTATATGTAATATTGCAAACAAGAATGTGAGAGAAATTATGAGATTTAAAAGTTTAATTAACAATGAAATAACTAAATAATATTGATATGAAAAAAATATATTTTCTTTGTTTCTTTTTATTAATGATAATTCATGCCCAGGCACAAATGAAGCAGTTAAACGATAAAATTATAACCATCACTAACCAGATAATAGATAAATACAACAAATTATATATTGATCTTCATCAAAATCCGGAACTTTCATTACAGGAATTTAAAACTGCAGAAAAAATGGCCGCAAATTTGAATTCACTCGGTTTTGAGGTACATACAAATTTTGGGGGAACCGGAGTAGTCGGCGTTTACAAGAATGGAAAAGGGAAGGTAATTATGCTGAGGACAGATATGGATGCTCTCCCTGTAAAAGAGGCTACCGGTCTGCCATATTCGAGCAAGCTTGTTGTAAAGGATCTTACAGGGAATGAGGTCCCTGTAATGCATGCATGCGGGCATGATTTGCATATGAGTGTTTGGCTTGGAGTACTGAATGTTCTTGTTGATCTTAAGAATGAATGGAAAGGGACAATTGTGGCCATAGCTCAACCAGCTGAAGAATTATCGGCCGGGGCACTGGCCATGATAAATGATGGACTTTTTAAAAAATTTCCTTGTCCTGATTATGCTCTGGCTTATCATGTAAGTCCTGTTATTCCGGCCGGTACAATTGGATATAATCCCGGATCTATACTAGCTGGTGTGAATTCCCTCAAAATGACTATATTTGGATCAGGCGGGCATGGAGCAATGCCTCATACAACTATTGACCCCATTGTGCTTGCTTCAAGGATTATTCTGGGGCTTCAGACTATCGTAAGCAGAGAGATAGATCCCATAAAACCTGCTGTAGTTACCGTAGGATCAATTCATGGCGGAACAAAAAATAATATTATTCCTGATGAAGTTGAACTTCTTCTTACAATTCGTTTTTTTGAGGATAAAGTACATGACCAGATAAAAGATGCAATTATTAGAATTTCTAATGGAATAGCGGTTTCATCAGGATTAAGTGATGATAAAATGCCTTTAATAACCTTTCCTGAAGGATATTTAGAACCTGTTGTGAATAATTCAGAATTAGTACAAAGAACTGTTAATTCAATGGAAGATATTCTTGGAAAAAATAAGGTTATTTATGTTGACCCGATTACAGCGGCTGAAGATTTTGGCAGATACGGACGAACTGAAGAAAAAATTCCGATTGGCCTGTTTTGGATGGGAGGAGTTAATGAGGATCTTTATCTTGACCATCTGGAAAAGGGTAAGTCCCTGCCACCACTCCATAATCCATCATTTGCTCCTGATTTTAAAAATGCATTTAAGGGAGGCGTTACTGCAATGAGTAAAGCCATGATTGATCTTTTTCAAAATAAGCGTTATTAAATGTGGAAATAAATACAGTTGATTATTAGCTATATCGGCTATTATTTCTACCGGAATATTTATTTATTATTAAATCCAATCTTTTTATGCTCTGGATCATTGCCCTGACAGTATGATAATTAATTTTCCAGGAATGCCCCATATGAGTCCAGACAGGTTTACCCTGTCTGCTAAGTAAAGGATACCATTCACCTGTTTCTTTATTTATTACCTTATCAAATACAAATCTATGGATATTTTTATATGCATCCAGATATTCGTTATCCTCAAATAATAAGTAGGCATCCAACAGTCCAATCAGAACTTCCGCCTGTTGCCAGAATTCTTTTTCCTTGTCATAAACACCACCAGAATGAGCCCCTTCAACATATACTCCTCCGTATTCCAGGTCAATTCCATTTTTTACTGTGTGATCATATATTGCCCGCAAAGTTTTATAATAAGGTTCAGGATTCAATTTTAAAATTTCCAGTGCATGTAATAAAAGCCATGCAAATTCAGCGTTATGCCCAAAGCAGGTATTATCATTTGCATTACCTTTTTGCCCTTCCGGTGAAAAACGGTCCCATCCCCATATGATGTCAAACTTAATTTGAGGGGCGATGGACCAGTCCTTATAAAATTGTGGAATTCCGGTTTTATATACGGGATGTAAAATTCTGAACAGAAGTATTTCAATAATTTCGAATAGTTTACGTTTGTGTACCTCCAATTTAGTGCATTCGTATAATGTAGTGAAGGCTTCCATTAAATGCATGTGCACATCAAGGGTTTTTCTGTCCCCCCCTTTGCTTCCCGGCCCGCATAATGTCCAGTCACGATGGAACATTTCCCAATAACC
Organism: uncultured Bacteroidaceae bacterium; assembly: GCA_964563105.1. Lineage (GTDB taxonomy): Bacteria > Bacteroidota > Bacteroidia > Bacteroidales > CAYVTV01. The sequence continues at coordinate 6,573 of CAZLXM010000041.1, read as the reverse complement.
TCCATACATAGTATCAGAACAATACTTCTGGATAAGATCAAAAACCTTTTCAGCATAATGTTGTCCTCTGGGATCTCCTGTTGCCAGGCTATATTCACTGAGACAATATATAGCAAAGCTTTGTCCGTAAATAATTTTACTGTCATTTTTTATTTCTCCCTTCCGGTCCATCATCCAGTAGAATCCTCCATATTCTTTATCCCACATTTTATTGATTAAAAAATCCACACCATGTTTAGCCAGTTCATCCAAATTTCCGTTTCCATAACCGGCACGATGTGCGGAGGATAGTGTATAAATACAGCGTGTTTGAGATATTAATGACTTTTCATCCTCTCCTGTGTCCATCCCTTTTTCATCAAAATGAGTAATAAATCCGCCATAAACATCATCTTTCATGCGACTTGTCCAGAAAGGCAGAAGTTCATTAACCAGATGTTGTGTAGCCTGGTTTTTCAGATATTTTATTTGTTCATTCATCTATTTTAAACGTTATATGAGATTTAATAATTTGAATAACTCATTTGTCTGGGAAAAATCAGGTATTATAAAATCTGCACCAGCCTGTATGAGCCTTGTACGTTTTTTTTCATTCAATCCAAAACGCCTTATTTCATCACTCGCTATACCGACAGTTATACCTCCTCTTTTTTTTGTCTCTCTTATTTCAACCGGTCCATCACCGAATGTAATAATTTTTCCGGCATCCGGATCATCAATTTTTTTCAATATTTTTTCAAGTACTACCTTCTTTGCTTCTGTATTAATATTTCCGCTTGCTCCATAAATGCCCCCTTTGAACAAATGATCATAACCTAATATGTGTGATTCATTTTTTACATCATCTTCATCTGTACCGCTTGCAAGATAGAGGATTATTCCTCTGTCATGAAGATATTGAATTACGTTTACAGCATTTTTTAAGGTAAAATCTTCAATATTAAGTTCACCATTGATTAATTTCTTTTCTCTTTGACGGACAAGAGCAATTAATTCGTCATTATAAATTCTTTTATATCCATGAATATCCAATATTTCTTTTTCCGGAATAATGTCAAATTCCTTTATTAAATCAATTAATACAGACATTTGTACAAGTGTCCGTACTCCTGTGGTTTTATCAATTACTTCTCTGACTCTGTCACTTACTTTATTGTAAATAGCTTTACCGGCAGTCATATATTTATCTCCCATGATAGCTTTTATCATCATTGGAGCCATAATTAACTCCCATCCTTCTCTAAGGGTGGAAATTGTTCCATCATGGTCAAAAATGGCGTATTCAATTTTTAAATTATGAGGCAGGACATTAATAATTTCAATTTCAGAATTTGGATGATATCTGGCTTTTCTTATATCATTTGATAATTCAATTTCATATAAATAATCCGGATCAGAGCCTGTTTGAAGAACTTCTTCGGGTGTTGCAGTTCCTGTCTGGAACAATTTTTTAACTGTCACCCCCGCAACAAATGATCCTATATTAGCAGCAGTTTCAATATCAAAACCTGCAGCTAAAGTAACAGAAACTCCGGCCAGAAAACTGTCCCCAGCACCAACAGGATCAATTCTGCCAAGATGCATTAGACCAGCAATCTGAACAAACCCGGCTTTATCAACGGCAACAGATCCTTTACTGCCCCGTGTAATGAAAACAGGTTTTTCCCATTTTTTAAAAAGCGAAAAAGCTGCTTTTTTCACCTCATCATCTGTAATTGAATTTTCATCAGGAATAGTGAAAGCGCATAAATTTAAGGCTTCTAACTCATTTAGTTTTAAATAGCTGCCAGGGAGGGAAAAATTTGGATCACGGATATCCGAAATAAATATTTTATCAGGGTTTATACGGATAAGCCCCAATAGTTTTTTTCTTAATACGGGAGAGTGAATGCCCGATTGTACCTGCTGATTAATAATGATAACATCAAATTTGTCGATTTCAGCCTCCATTAATCCTATCAGCTTATCAGCATATTCATCCTGAATGATATTGAAATTTCCAAAATCAAAACGATTTAATTCCTCTTCCTGCAGATAAGGTTTTACATAAACATGTGTAGACCATTGATCATCCTGAATTATCAGGGCATCTGTGCATATCCCTGCACCATTCATTATTTTCACCATTTCCCTGCCAAAAATATCATTTCCGATAATACCAAAAACCTTTACTTTGTTCACACCCAGGGATATAATGTTATTGGCAATATTCCCGGCACCTCCTAGTGAATATTTTTGGCTTATTACAGCATTGGTTGCAAGCCCGGTTTCAACAGATATCTCACTTTTTGAATTATCCAGAAAAAAATAAGCATCCAGACAAAAATCGCCGAGAATAGCAACATTGACTGATTTAATCCTCTTAATGACTTCCTTTAATAAATTAAGATCCATCTGATGAATATTAGATATTGTTTGAACAAATGCAAGATATTAATAATTAATGATGAAATATCTAACAATAAGCTAATTTTTCTATCATGCTTTCATCCATTACATAATACATTTTCTCTCTTTATGATCTCATTAACTTATCTCACTATAATATTGATTTATTAAATAACCATTCCAATAAAAAGAAAATTAAAAATTCCATTCAATTAATTGTTTTCCTGAATTATCCTTTTATTATATTTGTTAGTTCTCTTTAATAATTAAACTTTTCAACAAGCAGGTTTATGTTTTTTTTTAGAAAATTGTATTTAGTTATTTCTGTTTTATTTATATTTTTTGTTTTACATTCTCAGCCATCGGGTAGGGATGCTTCAAATCCTTATGGTATAGGCACATATGAATGCGGGAGTATTTACTGGAAAACTCCGAAGGCAGGACCATGCAGAATTAAATATAAAGAAGCTGAAAATAGTGTATGGAAAAATGGATTTGATTTGGTTTATGATTCAAGAGATGAAGAATACAGGGGGAGCATTATTAATTTAAAACCTGACACCGAATATGAGGTGGAATTGTTTACAGAAACTGACCAAACAAAATTTTCATTCAAAACGAAGAATGATAATTTTTCTGTCGGAAAAACCACTTTTCTTCCTGCTGGTGAATCTGATAAAACGATAGTTATTTCAGAACCGGGCACACCAGATGCTTATCATCTTGTCACAGTGCCGCCATATTCACGTTCTGTACTTAATCTGAAAAATGTATATGATAATGGAATTGAAATAGATGCTGATTATGTAATAGTTCGAGGAATAGAAATAAGAAACGCAAGGATTCATGGTATCAAAATTAAAAGGGACAGACATGATATTATTATAGAGGATTGTTACATAACTTTTTGGGGACGTATTGGAGGCCCTATAAGTTATGGAAATTTTGAAGGAAATATGGATAGTGGTATTTATGCCGAAAATGGGACCTGGAATTTAACAATGCAAAGAAACCTCATTGAAGATCCCAGAGGAGGGTCCAATGATTGGGAGACCGGGCATCCGGCAGGACCACAAGGGATTTCCATTATTCAGAGTTTAGGAGGAAATGTGATAAGGTATAATGATATTGTTTCAACCGAGAGTCATGGATATAATGATGCTATTGGTGGAGCAGCCAATTTCTCAGATGTTGGTAATGTTAATCGCGATTCTGATATATATGGAAATATTATTTGTAATGTCTGGGATAATCCAATAGAGGTTGAAGGGGCGAATATGAATATCCGTGTTTGGGGAAATTATATGGATAAATATTACAGTGCTATTGCAACTGCTGCTACCCATAAAGGACCAATTTATATATACCGGAATATTTTTGGTGAAAGCAGAAGGGATCCTGATAATAATATTGCCGGACCAATGATTAAAACTGGTGATAAAGGCGGATTTGGTGGTGGCAGGCGGCTTATTTTTCATAATACTGCATTACAACCTGGCGGGCCTCTGAATGTCATCGGAGGTGATCCGAATTGTATAACACGTAATAATATTTTTGATGTTCCGGGTAGCCTGGCTCCAAATTCTGAAACAATTGATCAAAGTGATTTTGATTATGATTATTATTCTGGAAACTCCAAAGGAATTGCAAAAGAAGAAAATGGAATTAAATTTCGGACTTCTCCGGCAGGTAGCAGATTATATGTGCCTTCATATAAACTTGAATTTTATCCCCGTGCAACCATAAGTAGTGTTATAATAGGACGTTTCGAATTTGAGTTTGGGGACAAAATTGTTAATATAACTGATCCTGTTTATCAGATAAAAAATCCGTTAATTGATAGTGGAATTTTAATTCCCGGATTTAATGATGATTATGTTGGTAAAGCACCGGATATCGGGGCTTTTGAAACAGGGGCACCACCACTTGAATTTGGCAGGCGTGCTTATCTGAGATATGATGAAGGCTTGGCTCCCTGGGAAAAATATTAAAATACTGCTTTTTAAATGTAAATCTAAAATAAATATGAAGTTATTCTTAATTGCTATTTATACTTTAATTTTCCTCTTATCTGATATTTCGGGATATAGTCAGTTACCTCCGGGTGAAGAAATGAAAAATCCTTATGGTATAGGAACTTACGAATGTGGAGGAATATATTGGAAGACAGTTGAAGATGGTGAGTGCACAATAGAGTATAAGGAAAAAAAAGGAAGAAGCTGGCATAAAGGATTCCCTTTAATATATGATTCGCGTAATGGAGAATACAGAGGAAGTATTATTAAATTAAAACCTGATACAGAATACAAAGTTAAGCTTTCAACCAGGAAACTAAAATCGAAATTAAAATTTAAAACCAGAAATGACCAATTCCCAATTGGAAAAATAACAAGAATATCTGAAGGCGAATCAGATAAACCTATTATAATAAAAGAGTCAGGGACACCTGGTGCATATCATTTGGTTACAATTCCTGATAATACAAGATCTGTATTAAATATGAAAAATGTATATAATTATGGAATTGAAATAGATGCTGATTATGTTATAGTTCGCGGTGTTGAGATCAGGAATCCGAAAGTTCATGGTATTCTTATCCGGCGTAACAGACATGATATTGTAATTGAGCAATGTTATATTACTTTTTGGGGCAGGATCGGAGGCCCAATTACTTATGGTAATTTTGAGGGTAATATGGATAGCGGGATTTTTGCAGAGAATGGTACCTGGAATTTAACTATTCAGCGAAATCTGATTGAGGATCCAAGAGGATGTTCCAATGACTGGAGGACCGGTCATCCGGCAGGCCCGCAGGGGATTTCAATCATACAAAGTAAAGGTGGAAATATTATCCGCTATAACGACATTATTTCTACCGGGAATCATGGATTTAATGATGCAATAGGTGGAAGTCGAAACAGATCTTTTGAAGGGAATATGAATCGTGATTCTGATATACATGGAAATATTATTAGAAATGTTTGGGACGATGCCATAGAAAGTGAAGGAGGAAATATGAATGTGCGTATATGGGGGAATTATATGCATTTATTTTTTAATGGTATCGCCACTGCTTCCACATCAAATGGTCCTATATATATGTTTAGAAATGTTTTTGGAGAAAGCAGGCGGGGAGAGGAGAATACACTTGGAGGCATAATGTTTAAAACAGGAGATCAAAATGAATTTGGTGGCGGCAGAAGATTAATATTTCATAATACTGCACTCCAGCCAAATGGTTGTTATAATGTTATTGGCAGGGATGCAAATTGTATGACAAGAAATAATATTTTTAATGTTAATGGTCGTTTAGCACCCGAAACAGAAAAAGAACCGGGAAATGATTTTGATTATGATTATTTTCCCGGGATTCCTCCTCAAGGTCAGGAACAAAACCGGATTAACCTTCGCACCAGAGCATCCGGACGCAGATTGTTTGTGCCTTCTTATAAACTTGAATTTTATCCCGTAAAAAATATCACAAGTGTTGTTTTTGGAAAATTTGAATTTCAATTCGGTGAACTTACCCGGATTATTACTGATCCTGTTTATCAGATTACAAATCCCATGATTGATGGAGCTGAAGTGATACCTGGATTTAATGATGATTTTTCAGGAAGTGGCCCTGATGTAGGGGCTTTTGAAAGAGGGGCACCACCACTTGAATTTGGAAGACGGGCTTATTTGAGATATGATGAAGGTTGGTCCCCATGGGAGAAATATTAGGAGATAAGTACCCTAAAATGGTTTAATAGATTAAAAGATTGTTATTTAATATATCGAGATAGTAATTATTTAAAATTAAAAAATCAGGAGGTTTTTAATATGAAACTTTTTAATATGCAATATTTTCTGCTCTTTGCACTGTTTTATTCTCTTACAGGATTTTCTCAAGCACCAGGGCTTAACGCTCCTAATCCTTATGCTGTTTCTACATTTGAATGTTCAGGTATTTACTGGAAGACTCCTGAATCGGGTGCCTGCAAGATACGTTATAAAGAAGCACAAGGCGCTTCATGGAAGGAAGGTCTTGATCTGGTTTATGATATCCGTCACGGAGAATATCGGGGCAGTATTATTAATTTGAAACCTGATACTGATTATCAGGTAGAATTATCAAGTAACAATGCAAAAACACAGTTAAGTTTTAAGACAAGAAATGATGTTTTTCCTGTAGGTAAGACT
>CAZLXM010000040.1:18613-30863 GCA_964563105.1 uncultured Bacteroidaceae bacterium | reverse complement strand
TAAACAAATATATACCGGTATTATAAGCTGAAATAATTTCATAATTATATTTCAAAAGCATCTACCTGACGGTATGCCTTAAGTAATGCCACTTCTCCTTCTTTTCCCTGTTTGCTCTTTCCATGTTCCATACAAATTACGCCATTATATCCTTTGCTGTAAATATGTTTGAATATATTCTGATAATTAATTTCTCCTGTAGTGGGTTCCCTGCGTCCCGGATTATCTCCAACATGGAAGGCTGCAATATATTCCCAGGCCATATCAATATTTGGAATAAGATTACCTTCAGTTATCTGTTGATGGTACAGGTCATTGACAATTTTGCAACTTGGATGATTTACAGCTTTACAAATCAAATAAGCCTGTGGAATAGTAGTAAGAAAAAGACCCGGATGATTTGTCAATGTATTAAGAGGTTCCATTACCAGCACTAATCCGGCTTTCCCAACGATATCACAACACATTCTCATTGTGTCTATTACATTGGCAGTTTGATAATCCCAGGCAAGCTTTTCATCGTAACGGCCCGGAACTACAAGAGCACTTTTAACATTAGTCCTTTTTTGTACCTCAAGGCCCTGTTGCATTCTTTTTCTTAACATATCCATTATTTCCGGATCACGGGTTACCATTGAGGTAATGGAAAAATCAGCATAAAGGACAAAAGGCCCGAGGTCCATGCCAAGACGCGCCAGTTCATTGGCTATCTTCTCCTGAACAGCAGGTTCCCTGTTCATTAAACCATTATCAAAAATCGCCCTGAACCCCTGGTCATTCATAAATTTGATTTGATCAATCAATTCATTTCCTGCATGTTCTTTAAATGTACCAAAACTTGGAGCATACTTCAGTTTAAATTTCCCGGCATTTGATGATTTCAATTCTTCTGATAAACCTGAGGCCCCAAGTGGGCCCCCAAGCCCCGTGAAAGCAAGGCTTCCGGCCATCATACCCTGAATAAAATTTTTACGTTTCATAAATGTATTCATGTTTAATTATTATTCGTAATGTAATTCACTTTTAAAATTAACAAAATAAATAAATACTAACAAATTACCTAATATCAAAGATAATTTCTATAAGAACTGCAAAAAATTAATTTTAAGTTAATTTTGCATATTTGCATAATTATAACAATAATAATGACAACAAAAGAAAGATATAAAAAGCTTATTGAATGGTTCAGTTTGAATATGCCCATTGCCGAAACGGAATTGATTTATCGGAACCCTTATGAACTAATGGTTGCTGTAATATTATCCGCACAATGCACTGATAAACGAGTAAACATCATAACACCCTCATTTTTTAAAAAATTTCCTGATCCTTATACCCTTGCAGCAGCTGACATTAATGATATTTTTGAAATAATCAAATCGTGCTCATACCCAAATAATAAATCTAAAAACTTATCGGGTATGGCAAAAGTACTCATAAGTGAATTTAAGGGTGAAATACCTTCCGGCATAAAAGAACTTCAAAAATTACCAGGGGTAGGAAGGAAAACTGCAAATGTCATAGCTTCAGTTGCATTCAACAAACCGGCACTTGCTGTTGACACGCATGTTTTCAGGGTTTCTCAACGAATAGGATTAATAAAAAATGCAAAAAATCCTTTACAGGCTGAAAAACAATTACTAAAATATCTGCCTGAAGAAATTATTTCTAAGGCACATCACTGGCTTATTCTTCACGGAAGATATATTTGCAAGGCACGAAAACCTGAATGTGATAAATGCGGGTTAAAAGATATATGCCAATATTATTTAAATAAAAAAGATATACCTGATAAAGTTAAAAGCGTCCAAAAATAACTTAAAATTCATGTTATTAAGAATATAACACAAAAAATCTATCAGGAAAGTATTTAAAACTTTTAATACAAATTATAAAAAAACACTATCAATCTTTATTCCTGCATGAACAATATTTATCCTGAATATTATATTGCAAATATTAAGTATTCTAAACAGGTAGTTATTCCGGTCAAAATATAATAAACAATTAAAATCTGATGAAACCTCTATGTACTATCGTTCACAACAAGAAAATGAAAATACGTGGAGGTTTCGTCAGAATGACGTAATTAACAACAATATAACTCAAATATTTTCTGATGAATATAGAAATTATCATAACGGCTGACGGTTCAAATACTTTAAAAGACAAAGAAAAAGACGAAACTTATCATTCAATATATGGGGCAATGAATGAATCACTTTATGTTTTTATTGAGCAAGGTTTGAAAAACATAAAAATGCCTGTTGTGAATATTTTTGAAATGGGTTTTGGCTCCGGCTTGAATGCATTTCTAACTTTAATCTACTCTATGGAAAAAGAAATTCAGATAAACTACACAAGCCTGGAGTTATTTCCCATAACTGATCATCATGTCATTAAATCATTAAATTATCCGGAATTAAGTAAAATATTTGAGGGGAGAAAATATTTCGAACAATTACACTATTGTAATTGGAATGAAGAAATTAAAATTACTTCAAATTTTTATTTTAGAAGAATTAATAAAGACATACGTAACTATAAATTCGACAGATTATATGATCTTGTTTATTATGATGCTTTTAGTCCAGGTAAACAACCTGAATTATGGTCTGAAAATATTTTTAAAAATCTAAACGGGTCTGTCACTCAAAATGGAATTCTGGTTACTTATACAGCTAGTGGAAATGTCAGGAGAACATTACAAAACGCAAGCTTTAAGGTTGAAAAAATAAAGGGTTCATTTAACAAAAGACATATGCTTCGTGGAATAAAAATTATATGAAAATATTTTCATTCTGGTTAAATATATTAACTTCGCACAATTATTAAATCTTTAATCATAATATTTATGAAAAACAAACAAATAATACTTGCAATTTCAGGTATTGTAATTCTTCTTGCGGGCTATCTGCTTGGATCATTTGCCCCGGCAAATCAACTTTCGAAAGTAAAATTAAAGTCTGCTGTAGATTCATTTTCATATGCCTATGGACTCGATATGGGTAATTTCCTTTCAGAAAATATTGATCAGTTCAAATTAAGAAATGAGTTTTCCTCAAAACTATTTTTAGTGGGGGCAGATGCAGGATATAATAAAACAAAACCAGTTTTGGAAGATTTCCAGGCCAGCCAGGTTCTTCAATCCTTTATTACTGAAAGAAGTCAGGAAATGGAAATGGAACGTTCAGAAATGGGATCTCAAAATTTGGAAAAATCTAATGCCTTTCTTGAATTGAATAAAACAAAAGAGGGAGTTATTACGACTGCCTCCGGTTTACAATATAAAATTATCAAAGAAGGAAATGGTGATATTCCTAAGCAGGCTGATGAGGTTGTTGTTCATTATAAAGGGACCTTAATTGACGGAACTCAATTTGATAGTAGTTATGACAGAGGTGAACCGGCAATATTCCCGGTTACAGGAGTAATTAGCGGCTGGACAGAAATTCTTCAACTTATGAAAACAGGTTCTCAATATCAGGTATTTATCCCCCCGGATCTGGGTTATGGCGAAAGAGGCGCAGGCAATTTAATAGAGCCTAATTCAGTCCTTATTTTCGATATGGAACTTCTGGAAATAAAAAAATAAATTTATATTATATTATCTGGCTGATTTTCCTGATTAAAAATGACTAAATATAAGATCAGGAATATCCCGACAGCTAATAAGACACTAAACCGCCTGAACACAGAATTTTTTTTTGTATCAGGTGGTTTTTATGTGGTATTATCTTAAATCTGATCTAAATAAAATATCATAACTTAAAAGTTTAAAAAATGAGTTTTGAGATTTCCGGTATATTGATTGAAAAATATCCTATTGTGGATGTTAATGAAAGGTTCCGTAAAAGAGAATTTGTGATTACTAAAATAGAAAATGCCGGCGGGTTCGAATTTACTGACTATTTAAAATTCCAGTTAATTCAGGAAAAATGTAATCTAATAGAGTTATATGAGATAGGAGATGAATTAAAAGTATATTTTAATTTAAGAGGAAGAAAATGGGAAAAAGAAGGTAATGTATCGTACTTTACAAATTTAGAAGCATGGAAAATTGACAAAATACAGTCAAATACTGAGGACATGCAAAATACAGGCTTTTTAAAGAATGAAGCCCCCCCTCCGGATGAAGAAGACATGTTTAATTATTCAAAAGATCATAATGATGACCTTCCTTTCTAAGAATAATTTAAAATTTCTTAAAAAAATAAGAATAATAAAGCACATCAGGATATTGGAATATAAATAATACCCTATGCAAAGTAAAATCAAATTTTAAGAACTATAAACCCCGGAAAATTTAAATTATCTTAAATAATTAGATTTTTTAAACGAAATATCATTGTCTCTTAATAGACCATCATTTTCTGTATGTTTTATAGTAAAATGAAATGTTGCCCCATTAAGAATATTTTTTTCAAGCCAGATATCACCTCCAAGAAGTGAAATAAGACCTTTTGCTAATGTAAGGCCTAATCCCAGGCCTTCACCAGGACTATATCCTTCCCCAAGTTTCTCAAACTTACGAAAAACAGACTGCACTTTATCATAACCTATCCCTTTGCCACTATCTTTCACGTAAAATTGCAGCAAGCTGTCATTTTTAATAAAATATCCAAATTCAATTATACCTTTATTTGTAAACTTGAATGCATTTGAAAGTAAACAAAACAAAATCTGTGTTAAGCGATACTGATCAGTATAAATCATAAAATCGTTTTGTCTTCTTTCTATGTTTACTAATAATGCAATATGATCTTTATTAATTTTATGTTTTTCAATATTAAAATAATAATAAACTTGTTTCAGTAGTCTGTTCAGATTACAGTATTCTTTATTAATACGTAATTCATCCACTTCCAAAAGAGAAACATCAATCATTGTATCAACAAGTCTCAGGAGATTTGTGCTACTTTGATGGATATGCTCCATATATTCTTCTCTTTTTTCGTTTGATATGTTTTTATCAATCAAAAGATTGGAAAAACCTAAAATAGCATTCATAGGGGTACGCATTTCATGCGATACGGTCCCCAGAAATGTTGTTTTTAATTTTTCGGTTTTATCAGTGTTTTCCTTCAGCTTCCTTTCCAACTCACGGACTTTGTTCTCCAGTTCAAAGACGTAATCAAGAAGCTCTTTGTATGTAGGCCTAACTTTCATAAAAGAGCAAATTAAAAGATTAAATCGTATATTAAATTATATCCTATTATTTATTATATAAGCTTTTTAAGAATATTTTTTGCTTTTTTATTATAAGATCCGTTTCCGTAAGCAATTTTTTCAAATTGCTTAATGGCGTCATTTTTTCTGCCCGTTAACATATAACAAAATCCAATATACCATTCTGCCTGTTCTATAAAAAGATTGTCATTATGATTTATTACTCTGTTGAAAGATACTTCAGCATGATTATATTCTTTTATTTCCATGTAGGAAATTCCGGCATATAAATAAGCTGAAATTATTTCCGGTTCTGAATCCAGAACTTTCTCAAATAATAATACAGCTTCCCTATATTGTTTATTATCATATTTAATGAGGGCTTCCTGTAATACCTGATCCAGATAATGATTATGAGAACGATGAATAGCTGACATTTCATAGGGAACATAATAATTATTCATATTATCAGTCCTCAGAAATAAACTAAAAAATCCTATCCCTAATAAAACAACAATAGAAGCTGCGGAAACAGAATAATTAATTACACGTTTATTTTGTTTCCCTGCATTCTCAATCTCCTGTAATACCGGCTCATGGAGAGCATTCAATTGTGACCTTAGTGCCAGAATTTCTGAATCATCCAGAGCTTTATCAACTTCCTGGTATAAATTCATCTCACACCTTAAAGTTGAATCATTTATGAGGGCTTTTTCAAAATCGGCGGCCTGAACCTGATCCATTTCACCACCCAGAAATTTCGAAATTAAGTGCCTGTTTGTTTTCATAATTTAACATTGTTTGAAGCTAAAAAACTAAATTCTTAATTTTCATGCAATAATATTTTGCATTCTTCTAACTAAAAAAGGTGTGATATTTACATATACTGGTTTATATTAATTTTGTTACAGTATTTTTTTATTTTCGCAACAAAAAACCAATAATAAATTCACATCAATTTTATTAAAAACGTAAATCATCCATGTTATAAAAACTTATTCTTAACAAGGACGAAAAAGTTAACAACTTTTCAAATAATAGAATTTGCACTATTGCAAACTGTTAATTATATAATGATTTTATATTATATCGAGATCACCGGGCATTAGGATCAATTGGTTCGTCGTCCTTCCAGTCGGGTTCAAGGGGATAAATAGTGGGAATAGGATCACCACCACCTTTAATATAATTCATTTTATCACAATTAATAGCAAACATAATAAAACGACTGAAAACACAATTCTTGTTCATGTTTAAGGATTTTTGGGGTTAAAATTTTCATATTTATATTCTTTTATTCCAAAAACAATCAAAACATTACCCTGAAAAATGTTCTTTTTTAAAGAAAAAAATATATAAATGTGATAATCAGATTATTACAAAGTATTATTTTTTTTTTAATCTTAAAAAGATTCTTAATCTTTGTACGTAAAATCACAAAAACGATGAAGAACACTGTAATTATATTCTTTTTACTTATCGGCTTAACCTGCTTAAAAGAAATCTCCTTATATGCACAAGATGAATATTTAGTTAACTCTGACTCAATACTTAATGAGCTGAACGCTAAGGCTAAAATAGCTTTTAAAAATGGTGATTACGATAAATCAAGAGAATTTTTGGAAAAGGTACTTGATTTAAAACTAAAATATTATTCAGATCAAAAAAATAATCTTGCAAATACTTATTCAAATCTTGCTGTAGCATATAGAAATATATGGGAATTTGAAAACGCAATTGAGCTGTCTCTTAAGGCTATTGAATTATATTCCTCCATTGATTCCTCAAATATAAATATTGGAGAAATGTTGTCATATATCAATTACTTGTATATAAACATTGGAGATTATGAAAAAGCTCAACAATATTTTAATTATTCGATACTTTTTAATAAAAATTTCGGATATGAAGATGATGAAAATATTATCAATTTTTCTAGGGGAATTTTGTATAATCATTTAAAAGAATATGAAAATGCAAGAAATAGTTGGAGCAAATGTGAGAATATTGCTGAATATAAATTTGCAGTTTATAATAGCCTAGCTCTTAGTTATATCAAAACAAATGATATTGATAATGCTGAAAAATATTATAATTTGATCTTTAAGTTGCCAAATTTAAAAGCACAAGAAATGTATATGGTATACCTAAACTATGGCATATTTTTATATGAGCATAAACATGACCTGCAAAAGGCCCTTCATTATTTTGATCTTGCATTAAAAACCATATTAACTTATAATCCACAAAATACTGCTCTTCTTTCCCAGGTTTATCATAATTATGGTGAAGTTTATTTAAATGAAGATAAATTACCAAAGTCTCTTGATTATTTTCAAAAGGCACTTATTACCGGAAGTATAAATTTTAAAGAAACAGGTTATTTAAGTAATCCTTCTATGGATCAAATAACTAATTTATCCAGGATTTATACAACTTTAAAATTTAAAGCCCGTGCTTTACGAAAATACTATTTTACCCATAATGATATCCGTTTCCTCAAATCGAGCCTTGAAGTTTCAGGAATTTGTTTTGATATAATCAATAAAATGCGTTATCGAATTTCCTCAGAAGGCAGTTTATTTAGTATCTCTGAAAACGAGAAAGATGTTTATACCGAAGCAATTTCTACGGCATTCCATTTATATAATCTAACCGGGGATAAGGAATATTTTGATAAAGCTTTTCAAATAAATGAAATGAGTAAAGCATTTGTACTTCTTGTTCATCTGAGGAACCTTAAAGCAATGCGTTATGGCAATATTCCGGATGAATTAATCGAAAAGGAAAGAGAGCTTCACAGGAAGCTGTCATTATATGAAGAACAGGTATTGTTGGAAAAACAAAAAAAGGTACAGAATGAGCAAAGAATGAAGACATGGGAAGAATTAATTGCAAAATACAATATGGAATATGACCTTTTATTAAGAAAATTTGAAAGAGATTTTCCTGATTATTATGATCTGAAATATCGTACCGAATATATCACCCCTACAGAAATTACTTCAAAATTAAGAAAAAATGATGCCGTAATTGAATATGTATTAAGCGGAAAATCGTTGTATACTTTTATTATTACTAAAGACTCATCTGGCTTTTTCCATCATGAAGTTAGTAATAAACTGGAACAGGAATGTAATGAGTATTACAAACTTATAACAACGCAAAGTTTTTATAAAAACATTCAAAACACATATCAGAATTTCGCTAAACAGGGTTATCATCTTTATAAAATGTTACTGGAACCTTTTGAAGAGATCATACAGGATAAAAATTTAATCATTGTAGCTGACGGGGAAATTTCGTATCTACCCTTTGATGCATTATTAACAAATGAAGTGAATAATGATAGTGCAGATTACCGGACCTTACCATATTTATTACATAAACATTCAGTTGGTTTTTCATATTCCTCAACATTACATTTCAAACATGGCATTAAAAATAAAGCCAAAAATAAAGCTGTCCTTGCTTTTGCCCCTGAATATGGGAATATTAGGGAAAATAAGGAGGGTCAACCGGGGCTAAATGATGAAGACCGATATAATCTCATTGTTTTACCAGGCATAAAAGATGAGGTTAAAAATATTGGTAAATATCTTGATGTTGATATTTACCAGGATTCCAAAGCACTTGAGAGTAATTTTAAGAGGCTTGCATCTGACTATGAAATACTTCATTTAGCAATGCATACTATTTTAGATGATAAGAACCCTTTTTATTCTAAAATGGCTTTTACACAGCATAAAGATAAAGAAGATGATGGTTTTCTGCACGCTTTTGAAGTATATAATTTGCAGTTAAATGCAAATTTGGTAGTTTTAAGTTCATGTAGCAGTGGCTTTGGTAAATTACAGGAAGGAGAAGGTATGCAAAGCCTGGCCCGAAGTTTTTCTTATGCAGGTTGTCCGAGTATTTTAATGACTTTATGGGAAGTTGCTGATAATGCAACTGTTGAGATGATGGATTCTTTTTATAAATATCTTGTTCAAGGATACTCAAAACCTGAAGCCCTCCGTTTATCAAAACTTGATTTTGTTGGGAAAGCAGATCTTTTAAAATCAAATCCATTCTTCTGGTCAGGATTTATAATCTTAGGCGATTCATTTCCACTTTTCTCAGAATTTAAAATTAAATCTTTATTGATATATCTGGCCTCTTTGCTTGTATTAGGGGTAATCATTGCTTTAGGGGCCCGACATGTAAAATCTAAAAGAAAATTTTATAATTGGTATATAGAATAGTTATAGGTCAAACTCTCTGTATTGGGGATCTTCTTTTATTTTTCTTATGAGATATTCTTTACAATAATGCTTCCTTTTCCTTATATAATTCTCACTTTTTAAACCCAAAGCCTTTACTATTTCTTTTTGTGGATAGCCATCCATTGACATCTTTATAATCTTTCTGCAATCTGCCGGCAAGGTAAGAAAAGCTTTCTGGAATAAAGCATATCTAATATCTTCTTCATTAAAGGGTTTAGGCTCTTCAAAATAAATAAATGAATGGTTATCTATAAGTGGAATTGTTGGGTCATTTTTTAAATTCCTTAAATTCTTAAGCCAGAGAAGTCGGGCAATAGAATAGAGATAGGTTTCGAAATTACAACTGAGTTTAAAATTTTCAGTTTTCCTTATATTTTTATATGCAATAATTATAGATTCCTGAAAAATATCTTTAGCATCATCAGTGCCCCCACTGTTATTTAAAATAAATTTTAGAATAGTGGAATAATATTTTTTATATATAAAATGCAGGATAGCATTATCCCGATTTTTTATTCCCTTGATTATTTGCTCAGATGTAAAACGGGTCACCTAATATTCAATATTTTGCAAAAATTTAAAAATTGATCCAAATTTCACTCAACTATTATTTCATGGTAAATTGTATCATTCTTTCAATTGCCCTTTGACATACCTTACAAAAATCATCTGCAGAATTATTATTCATCCTGCAATTTAACTGGGGCCTGTAAATACCTTTTGGCACATATCCTCCTCCTTCAAATGCTCCTACTATTTCTGAATATTTTTCATCTGCAGGGGTCGGAACAGGTATTCCTTCCAGGACCATATCTTTCCATTTGTTTTCAAAATTTTTCAAACTGCTAAGATTAGGTTCCCATGGCTCATATTCCGGATCATAAAAATCTTCATAAGTCACATTTGAGGTGAAATATTCATCTCCCAGTGCGGCAAATGCATGTGCGAATTCATGAACAAGAACACCAGGGGAGCTCTCATGATCACTGGTACAAATACTATAAAAATTATAAATCCCTCCCCCCCCATAACGATCTGAATTTACAAGTATTATAATCTGGTCATATGGCACACATGAGGCAACATCACAAACTTTCCAGATGTTATTTACAGTTAGATATCTCTCAATGCCAAATGTATAAAAATTACTGTTAAAAACCGTATTTTGCCAATAAGATTCTAAAGGAATATCACTGCCTGATTCCTTACTTGCAGAATATACAAGGTTTATATTAAACAGACCTTGATAACTTCTAAAAGGTTGAACAGAAAACATATAATTAATCAGCTTCTTTGCATCCTGCTGAAATTTCCTCATTTCCTTACTAGTATATCCCTCAGCTAAAATGGCTATATCCACACTGCTTTCAACAGATTCACAAGAGATAAGATTTTTTATTTTAAAATCAACTGGAGATACAGGTTCAATCATTGGATCTTCAGGATCTGCCAGAATTTTTTCTAAACTCAGGAGTGAATGATCTTTTTTTCTCATAAAAATTTCAATTTCAACAGGTCTTATGGGAAAGGGAAACCTTATACTATTCGTAAAAGCTTTGTGATTAATTATGGCATCACTGGTTGTCTGCCACTCCCTGAATAATGTAGAAAAACTGCCGGAAAAAATTATTTTCCCTGATCCTGTCTCTTTAACGGTATAATAATAATCTCCGTAATTTAAAGTATCAATTAGATTTATTTTTCTTCCCCCCCAGTAAGGTTCCCTGATTATTTTATGAAAAAAGATATTTGTTATTTCAGAATTCCCGGCCATTACAAAATCAACTCTCATCACTCCTTCTGAAAAATATTTTTCGAATATATCCTGAGAGAAGATATTTATACCAAAAATAAAGCATAGTAAAAGTAATAATACTCTTTTCACAGATAGCATTTTAGGAGTTTAAAAAAAATAGTTTTTCAATTCAATTTTTATATTCACACAAATTATGTTATTAATAACGAAAGAAAAGTTAAAATATCATATAAAAACCGCAAAAATATTTTATTCCCCTGCAAGTGTTGTTTTAATGCTTTATTAAATACCTGGATAAATGTATTAATTTGTATTTTTATGGAAATATTTATTAATGAATCTATAAATAGAATTCGTAGCAGATAATATTGTTTTTATTACCTTTTGGAATATGGAAGAAAACTCTCAACTAGACAATCTGGACAAAAAAATTTTGTCAATGATCACTGCTAATGCCAGAATTCCTTTTCTTGAGGTAGCACGGGAATGTAAAGTATCTGGTGCAGCCATACATCAAAGGATTCAAAGATTAACACGTTTAGGTATAATTACCGGGTCAGAGTTTATTATTGATCCGAAAAAATTCGGATATCATACATGTGCTTATATAGGTATATATCTTCAAAGTGCACATTTATATCCTGAAGTGGTAAAGAAATTAAAAGAAATACCGGAAATAACCCAATGCCATTATACTACAGGCGTCTATTCCATCTTCATAAAAGTATATACTAAAAATAATGAAGACCTGAAACATGTTCTGGTGGATAAGCTGCAGAAGATTTCAGGGATAGAGCGAACGGAAACCTTTATTTCCCTGGAAGAAGGGTTCAGCAGACAGCTTCCTGTTTTATAAAAAATAATTTAATATTTAAACAGAATTTCTTTGCTTCATTGCTTCATACATTAAAATAGCACTGGCTGCTGAAACATTAAGTGAATTGATGGAGCCTTTAATGTTTATTTTAATTAATTCATCTGAGATTTTTAAAAGTGCAGGAGAGATACCTGTATCTTCTGATCCCATAATAATAGCTAAGGGGCCGGCCAGTCTGACTAA
>CAZLXM010000040.1:0-18603 GCA_964563105.1 uncultured Bacteroidaceae bacterium | reverse complement strand
CTAATCCGGTATCCAGGCCGGCTTTTTCAGTTCCTGCAATAATTCTGATACCTGAATTACTCAGGTATTTCACTGTATTTTTGAGTGAAGGGACACGTGCTACCGGTACTCTTAGTAATGCACCTGCTGAAGCTTTCACGGAATCAGCATTTACGGTGGCACTTCTTTTCTCAGGTATTATAATTAGATCCACACCCATACATTCAGCACTTCTGGCAATTGCACCAAAATTCCCCACATCAGTGATCTGATCTAAAATAAGAATAAAAGGATCTTTACCCTTATCAAAACAACTTATTACAATTTCATCCACCGGACTATAGGAAATAAGAGAAAGAAATGCAAGTACACCCTGATGGTTCTTTTTTGTCAACCGGTTGAGCTTTTCAACCGGAACAAACTGAAATGGAATTGAATATTCTCGTATTAAGGAGAAAAGTTCATTTTGCAGCTGACTCACTGGTTTTTTAAAAAGCAATACTTTATCAATTTCTTTCCCTGATTTGATCGCTTCAGATACAGCACGTATTCCAAAAATAAAATCTTGTTTCTGTTCCAATTTTTTGTATGCTAATTTACACTTGAATAAATTTTCCCTTTTTTCCAGGTCTGAACGGCATTTCTCCAATATGGATTTGAATCTATATCTCTTATAAATTGATAATCCTGATTTGTAAATATATTCTCCTTCCGTTCGAATACTAACTCAATGGGCCTGTTTCCCTTTCCAGTAAAATATGTCCATTTTTCAGAATTTGATGAAACCTCCAAAATATTAGGGGCACCAAAAACAATATAGATCATTCCTCTGTCAGTTTTCCAGCCCTCCTTATAGGATGTAAAATATAAGTTTGCAAAAAGCACCCGGTTATAATATACTCTGATTAATTCTCTGGCCGCCTCCATATTTCCGGCAATTCCTAACCAGAAATTATCTACTGCCAACTTTCTGTTTAATTGCATCCTAAGGTCTCTAAATTCTGTGGATGAAGTAAGGTAAATGAGAGGGCCCAATAAATCATCAGCTGTTCTAACTCTTGGAAAGTTTTCACCAAAATTCATAAGAGTTAATCCATCTGATACAGATCTATTAACTTTAAAGATATATGTTCCCGGAAATGCAAGTTCAAATAACATGGTGTCATTATAAGCATATGACCATGAAGTGTCTGCCTCTGTTTTGAGTGGTGTTTCAGGTAAATTTGAAAAAAGAGGTTTTGGCAAAGTGCGGTCAGGATTATAGAAATCAATAAATAACGAATCATAGCCCAGTTGATTAAATATTATCCTGAATTGTTCCCCCTGTGCAAAACTATGGTTAAAAAGCGGATATCCGGTTGCAGGGGAAACAACTTTATAATTCTGGGAAGTAAAACGGGAAGTCCTGTCAACTACTAAAGAAGTTTGGTTTCTTGTCCTTCTTAATTCATCATAAGCATCTATAAGTAAAAAATATTTATTGCCAAGATAAGCCCTTAAGGGAATGGCCGTAAAATAACTGTTTTTAGCCTCTGCTTTGTTCATTATTATGATCATGGAAGCAGAATCCCTTAAAGCTTCTTTTTTCACATCATTCATTATATGAATTAACTCATATTTTATTCTGACCCTTGCACGTGGTTCATTTTCTTCATTTGCCATTGAAAATAATAATTCAGCAGGATTTATTCTTATATAAGCAATCGAAGAACTATCATTTATATGGTGGATACTATATTCAGGATGTAAAGTTGTTTTTCCCGGATTATAAATATCTGCCAGGACCGGTTCTCTTAGTACCCTTACCGGTGGCTTTTGACATGAAGAATAAAATAGTAATGCCAAAAAAATTATGCTTATTATATTTTTAGACTTCATAATAAAATCAATTTAATTTATCAAAATCTTCCAGTTTAATGTGCAGCTCTTCCCAATGTCCCAGTAATTGGTCATGTTTATCTTTAGCTTTCGTGTAGTCTTTAAACAAACCTGAATCAGTAATATTTTCAGGTTTAGATAAAAATTTTTCCATCTCAATAATTTGTTTTTCAATATCTGTTATTTCAGTTTCAATAACTTCAAGTTGATTTTTCAACTTTCGCAGCTGTTTATCAAGTTCTTTCCTTTTTTGATACTCAATTTTATTTATTGAGCCTTTTACACTTTTCCTTTCAGCCTTTGAATTAAAATCATTGTTCCTTTCAAGATCTTTAAGGGAAGAAATTTTACGTTTTTCAAGAAACTCGAATATTCCCCCTAAATGTTCTTTTACTTTATTATTCTTAAATTCATAAACTTTATTAATTAAACCATCAAGAAATTCTCTGTCATGAGATACAACAATAAGTGTACCGCTATAGTCAATTAATGCATTTTTAAGAATATCTTTAGAACGCATATCAAGATGATTTGTTGGCTCATCCAACAATAAAAGGTTGTTCTGCTGAAGTAATAATTTTGCCAGTGACAATCTTGACCTTTCTCCTCCTGAGAGCACTTTTACTTTCTTTTCTGAATCTTCCCCTCCAAAGAGGAAGGCTCCCAATATATTTCTGATTTTCGTCCTTACCTCCCCTACTGCAGCCAAATCAATTGTTTCTAAAACTGTAAGGTTGTCATTTAATAATCCATCCTGATTTTGAGCAAAGTAACCAATATTAACATTCTGACCTGTTTTTAATTTACCTTCATAATCAATCTCACCAACCATGATCCGGGACAAAGTAGTTTTTCCTTCTCCGTTTTTACCAACAAATGCAACCTTTTCCCCTCTTTCTATTAATATATTGATATTATTTAACACCCTGATTTTTCCAAACGATTTGGAAAGTCCCTCAGCTTCAAGCACTATTTTGCCAGATCTTGGTGCAGGAGGGAATTTAATATTAAAAGCTCCGGGATCATCTTCCTCCACTTCAATTCTGTCAACTTTATTCAACATTTTTATTCTGGATTGAACCTGAACTGCTTTTGTAGCTTTATATCTGAATCTTTCAATAAATTTTTCAGTGTCCCTGATCATCTTTTGCTGATTCTGATATGCAGACATTTGCTGGAGCATTCTTTCCTCCTTTAACTCAATATATTGAGAATAAGGGACATTATAATCGAAAGCCCTTCCTGTGCGTAGTTCAACAGTCCGACGTGTTGTATTATCAAGAAAAACGCGATCATGTGATATTAAAAGAACTCCTCCATGATAATTCTCCAAATAGTTTTCAAACCATTCAATTGAGTCAATATCCAGATGGTTAGTTGGTTCATCAAGCAAGAGGAAATCTGGTTTTTTAATAAGCAGTTTGGCAAGCTCTATTCTCATTCTCCAGCCTCCGCTAAATTCTGAAACCGGTCTTTTTAAATCGGAACTCCTGAATCCTAAACCAGTCAGAGTTTTTTCTATTTCTGCATGTATGTTTTTTCCTCCAAAAATTATTAACTTTTCATTCAAATGATGTAATTTTTCGATCATCTTAATATAAGAAGGCGATTCATAATCAGCACGTTTAGAGAGCCCGATATTTATTTCATGAATTTCCTTCTCAAGATTAAGAATTTTATCAAATGTTGAAAATGTCTCATCATAAACTGATTTTCCATCTATATGTACCATCTGCTGTGGAAGATATCCAAGTGTCAGATCTGCGGATTTTATAACTTTACCTTCGGACGGAACCTGTAAATCAGCTATAATTTTAAGCAAAGTTGTTTTTCCGGTACCGTTCCTGCCAACCAGGCCTATCCTTTCCTTATCATTAAATAAAAGGCTGACAGCTTCAAACAAAGTTCTTCCGCCAAATCTTACAGTTACATTTTCAAGCGAAATCATTAAAATTAATTCTGAAATTTGTGCTTAATATAATATGTTTAATAAATACCTTTGCTCCAAAAAGGTAAAATTAATCAAACCAGAATAAAATACCTGTATTTTTATATCGATTAATTCCGGTAATTTTTAAAGAAAACTGTCATAGCTTTAAAAAATAAAGGAATTTTAAGATTTTAAAATATTTTAAAATATTAAGAAGTTGGGAAGGAGAAAAAAACCATTTTTTGAAAACGTTTTAATTGAGGATATTGGAGCTGAAGGAAATTCAATAGCCAGACTTAATAATATGGTAATTTTTATTCCAATGGCTATTCCAGGTGACCTGACAGATATTCAAATTGTCAGAAAACGGAAAAAATATATGGAAGGAAGGATAATTAATATCCATAAATATTCAGAAAAAAGAGCAGGGCCTGTTTGTGAACATTTTTATATCTGCGGTGGTTGTAAATGGCAGCATCTGTCTTATCCTGATCAACTATATTATAAAGAAAAACAACTTATTGACACCCTAAAAAGAATAGGAAAAGTGGACCTTCCTCCAGCGGAAGCTATTATTGGTGCAGATAAAACTCTATTTTACCGGAATAAACTGGAATATACTTTTTCAAGTAATAAATGGTTCACAAAAGAGGAAATCAATTCGGGAGAAGAATTTCAACAATCAAATTCCGCCGGATTTCATCTGCCAGGCAGATATGATAAGGTTCTTGATATTAAAAAATGTTGGTTACAGGATGAACCTGGTAATCAAATCAGAAATTTTGTCAGGGAATACGGGGAGAACAGGAAGCTAAGTTTCTACAATATAAAAGAGCATACAGGATTTTTAAGAAATCTTATTATTAGAAATAGCTCTGTCAATGAACTTATGGTTATTATGGTATTTGGGGAGGAAAATAAAAAAGAAACAGAGCTTTTAATGAACAAAATAAATGAAAAATTCCCCGGTATCAATTCTCTTCTTTATGCTATAAACCTTAAAAAAAATGACAGTCTTTCTGATCAGGAAATAATATGTTTTTCAGGAAAAAACTATATTACAGAAAAACTGGAAGACCTTGAATTTAAAATAGGCCCAAAATCCTTTTTTCAGACTAACACCGCACAGGCATTAAAATTATATCGTAAAGTAAAAGAATTTGCACAATTAACTGGTCCTGAAATTGTATATGATCTTTATACCGGAACAGGAA
Source organism: uncultured Bacteroidaceae bacterium (assembly GCA_964563105.1). Taxonomy (GTDB): domain Bacteria; phylum Bacteroidota; class Bacteroidia; order Bacteroidales; genus CAYVTV01. Next base: position 13,602 of record CAZLXM010000040.1, on the reverse strand, counting down.
GTATTGCTACTTTTATTGCTGCTTGTGCTCAAAAGGTAATTGGTATAGAATCAGTTCCCGAAGCAATCATAGACGCGGAATATAATTCAAAAATTAATAAAATTAAAAATACTCATTTTTATAATGGTGATATAAAAAATATATTAAATGAAGCATTTATCCTTAAACATGGTAGACCTGACCTTATCATAACGGATCCGCCCAGGGCAGGAATGCACAGTGATGTTGTGCAGTCAATTATAAATGCATCGCCATCCAGGATTATTTATGTAAGCTGTAATCCCGCTACTCAGGCCAGAGATATCTCTGTTTTGGCAAGCTCTTATAAAGTGACAAAAATACAGCCTTTAGATATGTTCCCTCATACCCAACATATAGAAAGTATTGTACTTTTGGAAAAAATCCGGAAAGAGCTTAAATGATATAAATTGTAACAAATAAAATATTGACAGGAAAACAATAAAATAATAGTTTAATCAATATTAATTCATATTTATTAAAAAAATAAAAACTTATTTAGGTATTTTCTTTAAATAAAAAATATGTACAAAACTCCATTATTTGGAATGGAACCCGAAGAATTGTTAAAGGTTGCTGAACATGCAAAATTGCCGGCCTTCACGTCAAAACAATTGATAAAATGGCTTTATAATAAAGACATTAGCGATATTAATGACATGACAGATATTTCTAAAAAAGGCAGGGAATTTTTAAATGAATATTATTCGTTAGGCCTGAATGCTCCTGAAACAGCCAGCTTATCAATAGATGGGACAAAAAAATATCTGTTTCCTGTTTCTTCATCCCTATATGTAGAAACTGCATGGATTCCCGAAACTAACAGAGGAACTGTCTGCCTCTCCACCCAGATTGGGTGTAAAATGGGCTGTTCATTCTGTATGACAGGCAAACAAGGCTTTCAGGGAAATCTTACAGCCGGAGAAATATTAAATCAGATAAAAAAACTTCCTGAAAAAGAAAAAATTACAAATATTGTTTTTATGGGGATGGGTGAACCTCTGGATAACCTGGAAGAGGTTTTAAAAAGCATTAAAATCCTTTGCTCCCCATGGGGTTTCGCTATGAGCCCCAGAAGGATCACTGTCTCAACTATTGGAATTTTACCTTTTATAAACAAATTTCTAAATGAATCCGAAGCTCATTTGGCACTAAGCCTTCATTCTCCTTTTGATGAGGAAAGAAGAAAGATAATGCCGGTTCAAAAAGCACATCCTATAAGAGAAATAATTAAAGAACTTAAAAAATATAACTGGCATGGACAGAGAAGAGTATCAATAGAATATATTGTATTCAAAGGATTTAATGACTCATTAAATCATATAATTGAACTCAAACATTTATTAAAAGGATTAAATTGCAGGATAAACCTCATTAAATATCATCCGGTCCCGGGGACAAATATGGAAAGTATCTCCGATTTGGAGATGGAAGAATTCAGAAACAAACTTAATGAGCATAATCTTATTGCAACAATTCGCAGATCGAGAGGGGAAGATATCGCGGCAGCCTGCGGAATGTTGTCAACCGGAAAAAAATAATCTTAACATAAAAATAGAGAATAAAATAATGACTAAACTCTTATAAAAATGAAAGCATTAAAATCAATTACACGTTCTTTCTTCCCGGTTTTATTTGTCTGTTTCATGTTATCGTGTTCAGAACAATCCGGGACCACTCCTCCCGATATTCATCTGCATTATGGCTTACCTGTGTTACCGGGCGTTTCCGGCTTTGGACTTGATGCAATTGGAGGAAAAGGTGGTAAAATCATTCCCGTAACAAACTTAAACCCAGAGGGCAAAGGTTCTTTAGCTGAAGCTATTGTAGCAAAAGGCCCAAGGGTCATTGTTTTCGAAGTTGGGGGCATTATTGACTTAGACGGAAAATCCCTGCAAATTAAAAATCCTTTTATTACCATTGCAGGACAAACTGCGCCATCGCCCGGAATCACACTTATTAAAGGAGAATTGGGGATATCTGCACATGAGGTTATTATTCAGCATATAAGGGTAAGGCCCGGTGAGGCGGGGCATGCCAAAAAAAGCGGGTGGGAAGCCGACGGTATATCAACCAGCAGAGGTGCATATAATGTAATTATTGATCATTGCAGTACATCCTGGGCAACTGATGAAAATCTGTCTGCTTCAGGCCCCCAGTTTGACGGAGCTGATCCTGAACAGTGGCGTAAAAACACCTCACACAGAGTAACAATAAGTAATTGTATTATCGCCAATGGCCTGAGCCATTCTACACATGCAAAAGGAGAACATTCGAAAGGCACTCTAATACATGACAATGCCACGGATATTTTAATTTATGGCAATCTTTATGCTAACAATGTTGACAGGCATCCATTATGTAAAGGAGGAAGCCAGACTGTTATAACGAATAACTTTATTTCCAATCCGGGAAGGGCAATTATTAGTTATGCACTCGTTAAAGAAGAATGGGGAGATCATGAGTGGATCACCGGAAAAATGACTGTTGAAGGGAATTATATTGAATATGGGCCTTCAACCTCTGCTAAAATATTTGTCGGAAATTTTAGAGGACCAGTTGAAGTATTCTGGAAAGATAATAAAGTAATTTCAGGGACAGGAATTAATGAATTCGGGGGAAACCCGTCATTTCTGGAAATTCGTCCTTTATGGCCTGATGGTTTAACGGCATTATCTTCCAATGAGGTTAAAGCACATGTGTTAAAAAATGCAGGAGCTTATCCATGGGACAGAGATGAAATTGATAAAGAAATAATTAAAGGGGTTATAGAAGGTAACGGGAAAATAATTAATAGTGAAACTGAAGCAGGAGGATATCCTGTAATTAAACCAGTTTTTCGAAAATTTAAAGCCAGTGAATGGGACATGGAAACTATGACAAGAAAAAAAGATGCTGATTAACAAATGAACTAAAAATCATTTTTTCGTAATAAACTAATAAATTAACAATCGAAGTAAAACCCGGGGGCCCTAAGGACAATAAAATTAGAAGTTCCATCATAAATATGAAATTAGTGATGGGGTATTAAAATTATTCCCTGCTTAAACTCAAGGCAGGAATAATTAATTTCATTAATATAAATTTGTTAACTTTCGTACAAAATATATTATGACACGATTTTGGATCTTCATATCATTAATAATCAGCACTATGGATCAGCCGGTTGTGTTAAGAAATCTTTTACCGGATACTATATCAATTTATAAAATTGCTAATGAAGAAAATTATACAAAAGAAAACTTGTATGATTATATCAATGGCGGAGCAGAATTATTTAATTCCTATGGCTTCAGAAATCTTTATTCATGTACATTCCAGGCTGAAGAGCAGCCTGACATAATTGTCGATATTTTTGATATGGGCTCATCGCAGGATGCTTTTGGTGTATTCTCTTACTCAATGTTCGAATCAGAATACGAATATGGCCAGGGATCACAAACATCAAAGGGTATGATAGTTTTCTGGAAGGATAAATATTATATTTCGATTATTTGCTACCCTGAAACAGATGAGTCGAAAATTGCCATTGATATACTGGCATCTTATATTAGTGAAAAAATTGGGAAACGCGGAGAATTGCCCCAAATATTGGAATTTTTACCGGAAAAAGGATTAAATCGTGAAAGCATTAAATATTTTCATCATTATATTTGGTTAAATTCTCTGTATTTTATTTCGCATGAAAATATATTGGATATTCAGGATGATACTCCGGCTATTCTTGCTAAATATGGTGATGAACAGTCAAAAACTATTCTTCTTTTAATATTATATCCGGATGAAGCAAGAGCCCGGAAAGCTCTGTTTCATTTTAACAGCTTATATGTACCAGATCATGATGGCAATGAGCCATTAAAAATCGAAGATGGTACTTATGTACATTATTCATTGAAAAAACAATTGCTTTCAATTGTTTTTAATGCAGCTTCATCAAAAGAATGTAAAGACCTTCTTCATCAAGTTGATGAACTATATAAATATTAAATGTTATGTCTCCTGAAAATATTACGCGGCGTAAATTTTTACAAACGTCATCATTATTCGCAGCGGGAAGTCTCTATTATAACTTCCCTGAAATTAAACAGTATGCTGAAACAGATAAAAGTAAAGTAATTTTAATACGTCATAAAGATGTATTGGACAATCTGAATAAACCAAGAAATGAAGTTCTGGCTGAAATGTTAAATCAGTCACTGATTGCACTATTTAACACTAAAACTGCTGTTGAAGCATGGCAAAAGATTATAAGCCCTAAAGATATTGTAGGAATAAAAACAAATGCATGGAGATTTTTATCAACTCCGGCCGGCCTGGAAAATTCGTTGAAACAAGGCCTTATGTCTGCCGGGGTAAATGAACAAAACATTAGTATAAAAGATTGGGGAATATTATCAGATCCGGTTTTTATTAATTCGAGTGCATTGATTAATATAAGGCCATTAAGAACTCATCATTGGGCAGGAGTTGGATCACTTATTAAAAATTATATAATATTTACTGAAAAACCATGGGAAATGCATAATGATTCTTGTGCTGATCTTGGTAAATTATGGAAACTTCCCCATATAGCCGGTAAAACAAGATTAAATATTCTTGTTATGTTAACTCCTTTATTTCATGGAATAGGGCCACATCATTTTAATCCGGAATATACATGGAGGTATAACGGCCTTCTTGTTGGAACTGATCCAGTTGCTGTTGATTCAACCGGAGTCAGGATCCTTCAGGAAAAACGCAGGCAATATTTCAAACAGGAGATGCCAATTAACCCTCCTGCTAAGCATATCTTCCTTGCCGACACCAGGCACGGAATAGGTAATTCTGATCCTGCGAAAATAAATCTTATAAAAATTGGATGGGAGGAAAACAGATTAATTTAATCTTATAAAATATTTTTGTGGTTATTATGATTATTTATTACATTTGAAATCGTTTATTTCCTTAAATTCTCATATATCTGTTTGATATTCAGTTTATTAGTAGGGTTTAGGATACTCTAAACAGTTAATTAACATTCGATTAAAATAGTTGTTTATGGAAAATAAGTTGCAGGAACTTACCGGCAAAATTTATGAAGAAGGTGTTGCCAGGGCCAAAGAAGAGGCAGAAAAAATTATTATTGAGGCAAAAAAAGAAGCTGATACATTGCGAAATAATGCTAAAAAGGAAGCTGAACTAATTTTGGGAAAAGCCGGTAAGGAAGCTGAAGAATTAAAAAGAAAAGTAGAATCTGAAGTAAAGCTTTCAGCCCGACAGGCTATTTCAACTATTAAGCAACAGATAACTGAAATGATCACGGCTAAAGCTACAGAAAATTCCATTAAAGATGCTTTTAATGACAAAGAGTTCATTAAAAAAATCATAATCACAACAATAAATAACTGGAATCCGGGTAAAGAGGCTTATGACCTTCAACTTCTTTTACCAAAGGAAGATGAAAATTCTCTTGGAACATACTTTTTATCTAAGCAAAATGATATTTTAAAAGGTTCTGTAAACATAAAATTTGATGACCGTGTAAGCACCGGATTCAAAATTGGACCTCAGGATGGAAGATTCTTAATCAGCTTTACTGATGAAGATTTCGAGAATTTTTTTAAAACTTATTTACGGCCCAGAACTACACAATTGCTTTACGGAGTTGAATAATGCTTAGACGTAATTATTATTATCTGGTTGCCGGTCTTCCTGACATAGTTCTTGATCAGAAGAAACTTTCAGCTGCCATTTCCGACTTCAGGGAAGAAATGAAATATCATGTCCATCCGGATGATTTTTCATTAATTGAACTATTCTTTTTACCTTTTGATAACGTAAATCTTTTAAATCTTCTTCAAAAAAATAATAAGCCGTTTAATCAAATGGGAAATTTTAGTCAATCCCAACTTGAAGAAGAAATAAAAGAGCCTGCAATTTTACCTTCTTATATGCAAAAATTTATTTTTGCTTTCAAAGATGATAAAGGTATCTTCCAGGGTTATTCATGGGAAAATCAATTAACTTGGCTTTATTACAATTATGTTTTGGAAGTCAGGAACGATTTTATAAGATCCTGGTTTGAATTTAATCTTCACATTAATAATATCCTTGCTGCCTTTAATGTCAGAAAATTCAAATTATCAAAAGAAACCGTTTATATTGGTGACAACTTCATTACAGAGGCTCTCAAAAGGAGTTCCCTGAAGGATTTTGGCCTTTCTAATGATTTTGAATATATGGATAAATTGCTTGATATTGATGATAACGGCAATTCGATGGAGAAAGAAAAAGCTGTTGATATGCTTAAATGGGCCCGTTTAGATGAATTGAATACATTTAATTATTTTACCATTGAAGTATTAATTGCTTTTATAATTAAACTGTTTATGGTTGACAGATGGATAAAGCTTGATCCTGAAACAGGTAAAAAAATGTTTAAGCAGATTATTAATGATCTGGAAAAGAGTTATGAATTTCCAAAAGAATTTAAAATAAATGAAATCAGAAAATAATGCTACCAGAGGTAAGGTTGCAGGTATCATTTCCAACCTTGTTGTTGTAGAAGTTGATGGTCCGGTATCACAGAATGAGATCTGTTATATTGATCATGCCGGGGTAAAACTTATGGCCGAAGTGATTAAGGTTCTTGGTAACAAGGCTTATATCCAGGTTTTTGAAAGTACCAGAGGTTTAAAAACCGGTACCGATGTTGAATTTTCGGGAGGTATGCTTGAGGTAACATTAGGGCCGGGAATCCTTTCCAGGAATTATGACGGGCTACAGCATGATCTGGATACTATGGATGGTGTTTTCCTCAAAAGAGGTGATTATACAGATGCACTGGATTATGAAAGGAAATGGCTTTTCAAACCTCTTGCCAAACCCGGTGATGTTGTACAGGCAGGCCATTGGCTCGGAGAGACCAGTGAAAATCAGATGCCTCACAGAATCATGGTACCCTTTAAACTTGCAGGAAAATATACTGTAAAATCTATAGTAAGTGAAGCTGAGTATAAAGTTACCGATACCATAGCTGTTGTAGTTGATGAAAAGGGCAATGAGATTAAATTAAATATGGTACAGAGATGGCCGGTTAAAATAGCAATAAAATCATATCGTGAAAAACCCCGTCCTTTCAAACTCCTTGAAACCGGGGTTCGCACAATTGATACACTGAATCCTATTGTTGAAGGAGGTACCGGATTTATTCCAGGGCCTTTTGGCAGTGGGAAAACTGTATTGCAGCATGCTATTTCAAAACAGGCAGAAGCAGATATTGTTATTGTTGCAGCCTGCGGTGAAAGGGCAAATGAAGTAGTAGAAATTTTTACTGAATTTCCGGAACTGGATGACCCCCGTACAGGGCGTAAACTTATGGAAAGAACAACTATAATTGCAAATACCTCAAATATGCCGGTTGCAGCCCGTGAAGCCTCTGTGTACACAGCAATGACACTTGGCGAATATTTCCGGGCTATGGGGTTAAAAGTTCTGCTACTTGCTGATTCAACCTCACGTTGGGCACAGGCATTAAGGGAAATGTCGAACAGAATGGAAGAACTTCCCGGACCTGATGCTTTCCCAATGGACCTTCCTGCTATTATTTCAAATTTTTATTCCAGGGCAGGTTTTGTTTATCTCAATAATGGCCACACCGGATCCATTACATTTATAGGTACCGTATCCCCTGCAGGAGGTAATCTAAAAGAGCCTGTTACTGAATCAACAAAAAAGGCGGCACGCTGTTTTTACGCATTATCACAGCAACGTGCTGATAGTAAAAGATACCCTGCAATTGATCCCATTGATAGTTATTCAAAATATATCGAATATCCGGAATTACAGGAATACCTCAGCAAGCATGTATCAGAAGACTGGGTAGACAAAGTTCTGCATGTTAAAAATATACTTGTCAGAGGAAAAGAAACTTCAGAACAAATAAATATCCTGGGAGATGACGGTGTTCCAATAGAGTATCACCAAATTTTTTGGAAAGCTGAAGTAATAGATTTTGTTATCCTGCAACAGGATGCATTTGATAAAATTGACAGCAGTACTCCTTTAATAAGACAGAAATACATGCTTGATAAAGTTCTTGAAATTTATAATACAGAATTTGAATTTAACTCTTTTGAAGAGGTTAACCCGTATTTTAAAAATATTATAAATCAGCTTAAACAGATGAATTATTCTGTTTTTGAATCGGAAGATTTCAAGCGACATGAAAAAGAATTGTATAACATAATTGAAGAAAGGAAGACAGCCTGATGGAAACCAAAGCTTTTCAGAAGATTTACACAAAAATAACCCAGATCACCAAAGCTACCTGCTCTCTTCAGGCAGAAGGCATTGGTTATGAAGAGTTAGCTTCTATAAATGGAAGACTTGCCCAAGTTGTTAAAATCATGGGGGATGATGTTACACTTCAGGTTTTCGGAGGAACAGAAGGCATTCCTTCCAATGCAGAAGTTGTATTTTTTGGACGCCCACCTGTATTAAAAGTGGGCGAAGAACTTGCAGGAAGGTTCTTTAATGCTTTTGGTGACCCTATTGACGGGGGCCCTAAAGTTGAAGGGGAAGAACGTGAAATTGGAGGACCTTCTGTTAACCCTGTCCGTCGTAAACAACCTTCTGAACTTATAGCTACCGGAATTGCTGGCATTGACCTGAACAATACTCTTGTAACCGGACAAAAAATCCCATTTTTTGCAGACCCTGATCAACCTTTTAATCAGGTTATGGCAATGGTTGCTTTACGTGCAAAAGCGGATAAAATTATTTTGGGCGGAATGGGACTTACAAATGACGATTATCTCTTCTATAAAAATGTATTTGATAATGCAGGGGCCCTTGACCGTATTATAAGCTTTGTTAATACAACTGAAGATCCGCCGGTTGAACGCTTATTAGTGCCGGATATGGCATTAACAGCTGCTGAATACTTCGCAGTAGAAAAAAATGAAACAGTACTTGTCTTACTTACTGATATGACTCTTTATTCTGATGCATTGAGTATTGTATCAAACCGAATGGATCAGATACCATCCAAAGACAGTATGCCTGGTTCACTCTATAGTGATCTGGCTAAAATTTATGAAAAAGCTGTACAATTCCCGGAAGGAGGATCTATTACAATCATTGCAGTAACAACCCTTTCAGGTGGCGATATTACCCATGCAATACCAGATAATACAGGATATATTACAGAAGGCCAATTATTTTTACGTCGTGACACAGACATAGGTAAAGTAATTGTTGACCCGTTCAGAAGCTTATCCCGTTTGAAACAATTAGTAATTGGCAAAAAAACAAGAGAGGACCATCCTCAGGTCATGAATGCTGCTATCCGTTTGTTTGCAGATGCGGCAAATGCCAAGACCAAACTTGAAAATGGCTTTGACCTGACAGATTATGATGAGCGAACATTAAATTTTGCAAAAGAATATTCGAATGATCTTCTTGCAATTGATGTAAATATTGATGTTGACAGTATGTTAAGCACAGCATGGGAACTCTTTGATAAACACTTCAAACCGGCAGAAGTTGGTATAAGGGAAGAATTTGTAAAGAAATACTGGCCAAACAATAATTGAAAATATTATGGCGATTAAATTTCAGTATAATAAGATATCTCTTCAGGAACTGAACAAGCAGCTTAGAATAAGAGTCAGGGCACTTCCAACAATTAAGAACAAAGAATCGGCCTTACGCCTTGAAGTTAAAAAAGCTAAGGATGATGCCATAACTCTTGATGAAAAATTAAACAGAAAAATCGCACAATATGAAGAAATGGAAAGGATGTGGATTGAATTTAAACCTGATCTTATTAGCATTTCAGATGTAATAATTTCTGTTAAAAAAATTGCAGGGGTAAGAACAGCAGTTTTGGACCAGGTGATTTTTGAAACAAAAGAATTCAGTCTTTTCAACCTTCCGTCATGGTTCCCTGAAGGCATTGAAATATTGAAAGAATTATCAAGTATAGCTATTGAAAGAGAGTTTTTTTATCGAAAAATGGAACTTCTGGAACATGCAAGAAAAAAAACTACCCAAAAAGTGAACCTTTATGAAAAGGTTCAAATCCCCGGATATGAAGAAGCAATATTAAAAATAAAAAGGTTCCTTGAAGATGAAGAGAACCTTTCAAAATCATCACAGAAAATTGTAAAAACACGTCAGCAGGAAATGGAGGATGCAGCATGATAATACCAATGAAAAAATATTCATTCCTTGTATATCATCGTGATTACGAAGATTTCCTCATTAAACTGCGTGATCTCGGTGTTGTTCATCTTATAGAAAAACAAGCTGATATAAGTGATGATATAAGAGAACAATACCAACAAATTGACAAGGCAGATAAAGTTATTCGTTTCCTTAAAAAAAGAGAAGTTGAGGTTGCAGATATTTCTTCCTCGGAAAATGGCAGGGATATTTTTGATAAGATTACAGAAATGCAGGGTCAGTGGGAGCATCATCAACATACTCTGGCAAATCTTCAAAAAGAAATAAATGAAGTTATGCCCTGGGGCAATTTTTCAATGGACCTGCTTAAACAATTAAATGAAAATGGAATAAAATTCAGATTTTTTGTTATTCATGCCCGAAAATATGATCCTGAATGGGAAACACAATATCCTTTACAGGTAATTAATAATACGGGAGGAAATATTTACTTTGTAATTATTGAACGGGATCATGAAGAGATTGATATCGCCGCCGAAGAGTTTAAGTTCCCGAAATATTCTTTGGATGAATTATTAACTATAAAAGAGAATACTTTAAAAGAAATAAAGGATATAGAAGATAAACTCGATGAATATGCTTCTACATCCATAGGAGCTGTTGAAAAATACAAAAATACCCTTATTCAGAATTCTGAATATCACAAAGCTGTTTTTCACACATCATGTGAAGCAGAAGAGAGGCTTATGGTTATGGAGGGATGGGTCCCGGGAGATAAAGAGGAAACAATTAACAAATTCCTTGATAAATCATCGGTTGTTTACATAACATCAGAACCGGCTGACGGGGAGAAAGTCCCAATTTTATTAAAAAATAAAAAGTTCTCCAGTAAATTTGAGCTTATAGGCGAACTATATTCGCTACCCAAATATTCAGAACTGGATCTTACACCATTTTTTGCCCCTTTTTATGCTCTCTTTTTTGGCTTTTGTAATGGCGATGCAGGTTATGGGTTACTTTTCGTTATTGCTTCAATTATTGCAGGAAGGAAAGTTTCAAAAAAATTAAAACCTGCTGTATCCCTGGTCTTTTATCTTGGATTAGCCACAATACTTTTTGGAATTATTGGTGGTACATTTTTCGGGATCAGTTTATATGATACAAATTTACCTGTCTACAGTTCATTACGACAATATCTTGATTCGCAGGGAACAGATATTAATAATTTACTTTTTTATCTTTCACTTATTTTAGGAGGTATTCAGATAATATTCGGAATGATATTAAAAGCCATGAATGAGTCTATACAGTTTGGATGGCAGGTTGCACTGGGCACCATTGGCTGGATAATCCTTCTTGTCGGATCAATTGTTGTTGTTCTTATACACAAATTAACAGGTATAGACCTGGAAACACTAAAACCTGCTTTTTATGTTATTTTTGGGATTAGTGGATTATTGATTTTATTCCTGAATAATCTGAAACGAAATATTCTGATGAATTTTGGTGTTGCACTTTGGGATTCATATAATATGGTAACAGGTATAGTAGGTGATCTGTTATCGTATATACGGTTGTTTGCACTTGGAATTTCCAGTTCAATCCTCGGATTTGTCTTTAACAGTCTGGCGGTATCCATGAGCGGGTCTATCCCGGTATTAAGTTTCATTATTATGATAATTATCCTTATAGTGGGGCACAGCATTAATATGTTTATGTCAAGTCTGGGATCTTTTGTTCATCCTATGCGTTTGACATTTGTTGAATTTTATAAAAATGCCGGTTTTTCCGGTGGTGGAAAAAAATATAATCCGTTTAAAAAATTAGTTTAACAAATAAATTTAAATTTAATATTATTTACTATGGAACCTATTATTTTAGCTTACATCGGTGTTGGTTTGATGATTGGGCTGGCCGGAATTGGCAGTGCATATGGAGTATCAATGTGTGGAAATGCTACTATCGGTGCACTTAAAAAGAATGAAGATGCATTTGGCAACTTTCTGGTGCTTAGTGCTCTGCCCGGAACTCAAGGATTGTATGGATTTATGGGTTATTTCATTCTTCAGGGTACATTAACTCCCGAAATCTCATGGTTACAGGCCGGTGCAATTTTAGGTGCAGGATTAGCCCTTGGATTTGTTTGTTTATTATCAGCCATCAAGCAGGGTCAGGTTTGTTCGAATGGTATAGCAGCTATTGGTTCGGGATATGATGTTTTTGGAAATACTCTTATTCTGGCAGTATTTCCTGAATTATATGCAATTATTTCATTTGCTGCCACTTTCCTTATAAGCGCAGCTATTACTGCTTAGAATTTCGATTCTTTGATTAGCAAAATTTATTATAAAAACAGTTCAGGACTGTTTTTCAATATGGTCACATTTGTGTCATATATTAAAGTACAAAGTTCGTAGAAAGTAAATGATATTTTTTACGAACTTTGACTTAATAATAATTCATTATTCTTAAGATTTCTATTGTGTATGTTCATCAGGATTATTGCAAAAGCAATAATTCCCATTCCAATAAATGCTATAACATTGGGCTTTTCATCAGGAAGAATGGTCCAGCTTAATAAGGCACCGGAAACAGGAATAATAAATTTCCAAAAATTCAGGGATGACACTTTTACCCCGGGCCTTTTCAAAAGGACAAACCATATTGACACAGCAGTCGCAGAAAGAAAACTCAGCCATCCCAAAGCTATATAATATTCCAAAGGTTTTGTCGTGAGACTAAATCCTTCCAGAAACCCTGAAAGTAAAAATAAACCTGCCCCTCCCATTATCATTGAAGATGAACTTAACAATAAAGGAGGTACATTTTCCTGATCCTTTGATACTATAACATTAGCAACTCCACCAATTAAAATAGAAAAAAGAAGTAAAAGAATGCCGCTTAACTTCACCTCCCCTGAAAGGGAAAAGTTATTTCTTCCAGCAGTAACAACAATAATACCAGCCACCCCAATCAAAAAAATCATAAATCGTTTCAATGTCAATTGATCATCATGTGTTAAAAGATGTGCAATCATTGCAATAAACAGAGGCCCGGAGCCAATAATTATTGCCCCCAGTGAAGCAGGAACCTTGTTCAGACCGATATAAAACATTGAATATTGAAAAAAGGTCTGTAAAAAGGCAATAGCAAGAATAATTTTAAAGTTTTTAATACTAAGACTAAAATATTTCTTTACTCCCTCATTATAAAACGGAAAAATAAGTAAGCCTGATATAAAAAATCTGATCCCTGCAAATCGTAATGGTGTTGTAAACTGCAATCCATATTTAATACCTACAAATGCTGTTGACCAGAGAAAGCAAGAAATTATAGCTAAAAATATTGTGTTTAAATAGAATGGTTTCATCAGAAAAGAATTTAGTTACATTGTTGTTAATCCCGTCGTTCTGACGG
>CAZLXM010000039.1:0-31784 GCA_964563105.1 uncultured Bacteroidaceae bacterium | reverse complement strand
GTCCTGATAATCAAAGAGCGTTTAACAGTTATTCGGACAGCAGCGTGTCGCACTTACACTTGCCCCTAACTAATAAATAAAAACAACACCTCATTGCATATATATCCAAAATAGTGAATAAACCAATGTTATGGTGTTTACTTTATATTTAATCTTTATTGAAATTTTTATGAAATATATACTTTGTATGCATTCATACATTGTTTTTAACTATTTCTTATTAAAATCAATCGGGGATTAACAGAGTTACCAAATATAAGGGATCAGCCTGTATTTAACTTCTTTACAATAATCAGAATAGCCGGTCAATTCTTTCTGTAAAGTTTCATCTTCATAATATGTTCTGATAACAATTAATATAATCATTATAAACACGGGTATAAATGCAAATATTGATCCCAACGCTAATGTGAGTGCAATTGAACCAAAAATCATTCCTAAATATCCCGGATGTCGCACAATTTTATAGGGGCCCGTACTTACTACATTATGATTTTTGTCTTTCTGAATACGCAGGGTTCCTTCAAAAAAAGGATTGTGAATCATTGGCCATATAGAAAATATTGCTGAAAATATATATAGAATAATTCCAACAAATAAATAGCAGAAAGGCATTTCATCAGAAAGGTTTAATCTTTTATCAATTCCGGCAATAAATGGGATTATAATTATAGCAAACAAAAAGTAGCTTAGAATAATATACTTATCAATTTATTTAGTCCCCTCATGCATTTTTCTTCTGTCGTATAATAGTTTTGGGGATTTTACATAAAGTATAATTCCTATGATTAGTCCTCCAAAAACATATACACCAATATAAACCCATACTCTTAAATTGTTAATATTTCCGGATGCCACAAAAAATACCAGGCCTGTTATTATTATCCAGCGAATTGGTGCTAAAATTGTCCTGATTCCTGCTTTTATTGATTTTTCTGCCATATATTCTCCACTTACAGGAGTTTGTACTTCATTATTAACCGGGCAATGATGTTTATTTTTTTTAACATCACTAATCTCAATCAAATATAATCACAAAATATTAGTGGATATTTTTAATCTTATATTTTCATGATATTTTTTTCGTTAAAATCAAGGGTACCTGGATATTAAATAAACAGGAAGTAAGCATTTTTTAATGTGGATGCTATTGCTATTTATCCTGCTCATGCTGTAAATATTGGCCTGTAACATTTAAGGTAGTAATCAAATCTAACAGCATTTGTACGGGGCCCTGCCCATGATTTTCCAATAATTTTCGTTTGAAGTAAGAAATCCTCCAGCTTCATTCCTGCAGAATCGGCTTGTTGTTTGTGAGATTTAAACAATGCATATGCACCTTTGTTTGTTATTTTTTTTGATCCTCTGCCAGAATTATAAATAATGTAGGTTAATTGATCTGACAGAGGATAGTTAAATGTAAATTCATCATATAAAGTATCCTTCTCCGTTTTAATTTTTTGAAAAAGAGCATGTGTCATGCTTAACATTGCTGCATAGTAGGAACCCCGGGCTTGAACTGTGTAAGGCACTCCTGAGTTTCCGCCAGTAACTATAAGATTATCCCTCATAATTTTTGCGTAATCCCCTTTTGCAAATCCAAGCCTCATCAATTCTGAATTAGCGCGTTCAAGAATATCCTTGTGTTCGCTTGCATACCTTCCATCCTCCAAAAGAATATTGTCACCTCCGCTCGCCGGTTTATATCGTACAAAAAGATCGGCCCCGAGAAATTTAAAGAAGTTCATTGCTATAAACATGGCTTTTGCATCTTCAGTAGTTGTAACCGCCCAGGGACCGGATAAAACCATTTCTGAAAGAACCTCAAGTGTTGCTTCTTTCATCCATAGAGCAAGGATCAATTCAGGTTGAGTGCCCTGTGCCTGTACAGCAATAATACAGTTTAATAATTTCGGAAAATTGTCAACCCGGAAATAAGGATTTGGATCAACTTCAACTCCTGTTTTTTCAAAGATCTCTTCTTTCTCAATCCGGGAAATGCCTGAAGTTAGATTTGATTTATGTTGTAGTTGTAATTCACGGACTTTTTGAATTGCATTTTCTGCCCTTTTCATAAATTGAGCATCAGAAGATGTCAGGTCTCCAATTAAGATGTTAACTAGTTCTGTTATCGCTGTCTGCAACATGATTATTGAATTTTATCGTTTAAATAAGAATTACTCTGTTTATTCAGGTAGTCCATAGCGGATTTTAAACTCCGGTTTAAATCTTTATTATCTAAAAGAAATTTCGGACTAATTTTATTTTTATTAGAATCATCTTTACTTCTTTTTTTATAATTATCCAACACGGTCAAAGACTTCTCATAGCTAACTTTTTCTGTTTTTAACCTTTGATTTTTCTTAGCCAGTGTTTTATTGTCCAACTGAAGTTCTTGCAGTTTTAATTTTCTTTCAACTGATGAAGTATAATCTAAAAGAATTGGCTTGCCAACCGGTTTTTCTTTTCCTTGTCTGTCTTTTTGTAATACGATAATTGTTTCTTTCTTTTTAATTGGTACCTCTGCTAATATTTTTGCTTCCGTTTCTTTTTCTTTTTTAATTTTTTCTTTCGGAATTGAAGCTATATAATCCTGCATTGTGATATTATTTTTCTTTCCGGAATTATTAAAATAATTGATTACGTTATTTAAAGTCATCGTTGCTTTCAGGTTTTCCCCACTGTTTTTACCAGGTAACACTATAACACCGGGAACCGGTCCTTTAAATAATGTTTCACGGGAAACAGTGAAACTAACATTTTGCTGATGACGGTTTCCACCTCTTTCAATTACTACCACAGTCAAAACATTCACTCCTTCTACAATAAAAGGTTCGTCCAATTTAATTTTGAATTGAATCAGCAATCCCGGGATTCTTTCCTGTAATAGCGAATCGATCGTTGAATTGGAAATTTTTCTGCCCGGCAGATTGTTTTTTAAATCATAATTATGGACTAATAAATTGCCTTTAACCTCACCTTTTTCCTTTAAGATTGTTTCGGATTTTCTTTCAAAATATAAACTATCTGAGCCGGAGTTTTTTATCGCCGGGTTATAAACTGATTTCGATTCAGCCTGCTCTTTTATATTAGAGCCTGATAAAATTTCCTTACCGGTAATCGAACCTTGCATTTTTTGAGCAGGGAAATACATCGCAGAATCTGTAATAATGCTCGCTTTGGAAGTTTTAATTATTCCGGCAGCGGGATTAAATGCGTTAACAAAATTCCCGCTTTTCTTATCTAAAAAAATAAGATTATTTAATTCATAATCTTTGGAATGGGCCTTATTGTCATCGGCATTTAAACTTAAATCTTCAATGATTAATGATTTTGGAGGAATTAATTCACCATTTATAAAAATCAGGAGCCTTTGCATTTCATCTTTACCCAGGCCCAGATAAGACATGGATACCCCTCCCAGGTGTATTTTCACATCAAATGGTCCTGTATAATGCGAAAGAGAAACAGGAGAAAGAACAGCAATTTCTTTGGCCTTGTTATTGTGTTCATTATTGATTTTATCAAGAATTTTCTTATCAGCTTTTTTATTTTCATATAACAGTTTTTGGGCCGCAAATTCTAACTCTTTTGCAAGAGCAATACCCAACTTGAAACAAGCATTATTAAGGGCATTATGATAAAAATCCAGTGCCTGAATAGCATTTCTAATAGTATTAATAAAAGGGGTAAGATTTATTTCAATTTTTCCTAAAGGGATAAAGATATGGTGTGTTTCCCAATGTCCGCTAAATGGCGGGTCATAAACCCAAACAGAATAGTTAAAATCAATTGTTGGTGAGATAGATGGTTTATCTCTGAAGAAATGTTTTCTGATGTTTTCTTCAATCTTATTTAGAATTAAAAGCATCAGTTGTTCAGGTAGATTTTCATTTGGGTCTATTTCTCTGATATCCGGCATTAATTCATCAAGTTGATTTGCTAACATAGCAAAAGCATTGGAAACAGGCTGGGTTAAGGAATTGTCAATTGCCAAATCTACCGCAGCGTTTAGCGAAGCACGAACATCTTCTTTCCACTCTGAGGGTAATGCTTTATAAATGTTATTATTTTCAAGTGCGTTAAAGGCTTTAGCAATAAAATTATTTATGAGCCCATTTTTGATTCTTTTCTTAAGAGTTGAACTGCCTAAGGACTGGAATAAATTGCGAAGCGCATTTGTTGAGGCTTCCAACAAATTGATTAATTCCTGATTTAAGGCTATTAAGTTTTCTTCCAGGTTTCTTAAAAAATCGGCCGCTTGCAACAATGTTTCTGCAAGATATCTTTCCCAATTTACCACGAGGTCAATAAAGGAAAGTATCAATTCTTCTATCTTGCTAAGAGTATATTCTCCAACTTTTAAAATGAATTGTTCAACAAATAAAACAAATCTTTCCTTAGAGATTGTAGCCAATTCATTGCTTACTTGTTGTAACTGGTCAATATTTGGAATGAAAAAATCATCAGCTAAACTATCAAGGAAATCACGTTCTTTTCCGGGAGGAATTGGCTCAAATATCTGATATAAAAGATTTCTTAAACGTTTTCTCGTATCATCAGCCAGGGGGCCCAGGACTACGCCGCCAATTTCCACACTGTCTGCTGTTAGCTGAATAAGCTCAGGATCAATATGAGGGATCAAAGCTTGGATTTCTCTGTGGTTTCCTCTGGGATTGGCAGCATAATTCCTGATTTTTGAGGCAATATCATCACAACTGTTTTTAAATTGTTCCTGTGTTGCAGTTAAAAAGGTGTCGGCTACAATAACAACTGTTCTTCCAAGTAATAACATAATTACACCTGCCAGGGCTTCAGTAAAATCATCATTGTCAAATGATTCGTTTTCCCAATTAAGTATAGTGTTCAGCCCCGCATCTTTTGTATAAACTACTGCTTCACAAAGAACTTCATCTATGTATAGCCTCAAATTGGGATCTGAAACATGATTCAGGATTTGCGGAAGAATATCATTTCTGAATTTATCTGTTAAAAACTTGTCGATTGCCCGTACAACCAGGGTTAATAGTGCATGCGGGTTAGCTTTTGCAGAGTTGGGATTTGCCGGATCAAATGAATTGGCATTTTGTAACAATAATTTGAGGATTTCGTTTTCTGCCTTTAAAAAGTCATCCTTAAAAATATTCATGAACTGGTTAAGTTCCGGGAATGCTGCCAAAACATTATTTACTATAACATCATTAACTAAAAATTGTAATAAATCAGGATAAGTTAATGCGCCATTTCCTCCAATTACAGTTCTGATTGTTGAGACAATAAGGGGGTCTGGTTGTGGATTTAATTGTCCCATGAAAGGTCGGGTATTTGTATTAACAGTTCCTGCACCAATTGCTGTTGCATAAGCAGAAGCAGTATTTACTTTAGTCCTGACAGCTTCCATCAATAATTCCGAAGTGCAGTAGACTATTGTTATTGCTTCTGTTAACTTAGGATCGGGATTATTAATTGCAACCAGCAGGTTAATAGCCTTTTGAATCAAATCCTTCCAGAAATCTATATTCTCCTGGAAATATTGAAATGGTTCTGACGGCATTTTTAAAAGTTGATCTGCTAATTCAGTCCTGCATCGGAGGGTGACCTGGTTATTCCAGTTGCCTGCAGACAGGTTTGGAATCTCCTGTTCAAGTTGTTTTCGTATAGAATCAATTCCGCTTTCAAGAAGTTTGTTGAATATAAATCTTTGAGATTCTTCCAGAAAAATCTTTATAGCCTCATCACATAATATTGCAGCATCATTTTTTGAATGTCCGGGATTATTTTCGGCAATTTTCAGCCCTGCTTCATAAGCAATCCGCAATGCAATTTTTGCAACAGGGGCAAAAGCTTCAAACCAGGGTACCAGATTTAGATTGGGATCATCAGGGCTAAGACCGTTCGGGTTTGTATTTAATTTGAGATTTGATGGAATTATTTTAAGTATTTCCTGTATTGTGGTGTCAACAGTTTTATCCACGGCACGTCCAAAAAATCTTCTAAAATCTTTAAATTCGGCACCAGCCTTGAATCCCATTCCAACTCCCGCTGCAAGTCCTGCTCCTGCATCAATTGTGTAATAAAATCCAGCTTTATCTCCTGCTTTCTCAATAATTGTTCCTGAAACAGAAATTGAAGCATGAGCTTTTGCAGAAGCTGATACATTAACTTCAAAGGACCCTCCAATGCTTACTTCTTCGAGAAATAAAAGAAGAATTTCAAGGGCTAATCCTGTTAAATCCGGATTTCGTTGGGCAAGTAAGACAAAGTCGCCAATAGAAAGTCCCAGATCTGCTTCAACTCCTGCTGCTGCTTCTGCAATCGCTTCGGCTCTCACTGAAAATCCGAATTCTTCAAAAAGGTTTAAGGGAAGTTGAAGCTGGATTCCGGCTTGCGCTCTTGCAAAGGCTGTCCCGGCAATACTTGCACGAACAAATTTTGAAAGTTCTGCGGATGCATTTGCAAAAGCTTCTACTCCCAGTTCAGCTTTTATTCCCCGCTTGAATCTTGCCTGACCCATAAAATTAAGTCCGGTCCTGGCCTGTGCAGCAGCAAAATCTGTTTTTGCGCTTGCGCCCGCACCTAAGATTGGTTGAGAGAAATCTATACCTGCCATATAAATTGATTTTTACTTTAAAGGTTATGGTTTAAAAACAGTTACTAGAAATAAAAAATGAGGGATGGCGAAAATTAAACTTCAGGGCTTAGAGCTCTTGCCTGCCGGAAGTTCTTGTTATGTTCGTTTTCATGATCATATTAGTTTTAAGGTGTTTGTTAAATGTTCGGGTCGCAGCCCAGAGGAGTTTTACTAAAGGCTGCCAATATAAAAAGTGTCAGAGAGCGGTTTAATCCCTTTTCAATTTCAGGATTTGTAATATTCTTATCTTAAAATGCCATTTAGTCAAATTTCTTACTGTCTTATTTTGCGTTATCGCCAACAAGACTTGTTGCATGAAAATCATTTATTCTGTGAAACAATTGAAATAATTCATTTAATGTTGTGTAAATAATTTTTGACTTTTCTTTTAATGATTGAGAAATATTTTTAAAAATATAGTAATTCACTGTATCAGTTTCCATTTAAGGGAAATAGCCTTCGCCTGTTATTATTTCAACATCTAATTTTTTGTCAAATGACAGATACAATGAATCACGTCTTAAAAAACAATTTACACAGTGTTTTGTTTTGTCTTTTTTCTTACTTTTTTAAATTATGAGTCCGGCAAATCAGTTCCTGTTCTTTAGTTATTTTCTTATGCCAATGTTAGTGAATGAAGACTAGTGCAGCACCCTGTATAAATTATTTTTACAGATTAATTGTGATTAATTTCTTTATCAATAAAATAACACTTGCCGGTTATTTCTTGTGTAAAAGATGATTTATGGGCTAAAGTATTAGAATGTTCTACCAAAAATTTAAGAAGCTGTTTGTTTTCTTAATGAGATGTTTAAATAGAATTATAAATGCATTAATGATTTGGGGCCAATTTGCGCACTAAATTGTCCTCAATTCAGATGGTTAACTATCATAAGGAGTTAAACAAAAAAAAGTCCTCAGAATTTGCGATTTACTCCTGATTATCTGAGGGTTGTAGCTATATGGATTAAAAAATGATATTAGCAAAGAAATTTAATACTTCTGTCAAAATGTTTTGCTATTTAAGTACTTAATTCTTAGCTTAGTCCATAGAGAAACACATAGTTTATATATTGGCCATGCATCGCCTTAAAGCAATTATCCTTGATGATGAGAAATGTTCCTGTGAAAGGCTTCGAAGGATCTTAAGCTCTTTTGATTTTGTCGGTGATATCTGGTGTAGTACAAATTCATTGGAAGGCGCCAAAATAATCACGGAGAAAAAACCAGAAATAATATTTCTGGATATTGAACTGGAAAATAATGTTACAGGTTTTGAAGTAATAGATAAAATAAACCGTAACGATTATCATCCATTTATTATAATTATCACCGGACATCCCCAATATTCAATTAAAGCCATACGTCATGGTGTCTTTGATTATATTCTGAAGCCTGTTGATATTGATGAACTGAAAAAGTCTCTCGACAGACTGTTAACTCAAACTCTTTATAAAAGTAAAATCAAAGCTGAATTTCGTGATCTGAGCATCAGAGAACGTGAAATTTTACTGTTGGTATTGGAAGGCAGAAGCAGTGAAGAAATTGCAGAATCCCTGTTTATAAGTATCAATACGGTCAATACCCACCGAAGGAATATATTACGAAAGACCGGGGCAAAGTCAGCACTTGATCTTTACAAAATAAATTATGCCGTGCATGTTTAAGGGAAAAACACTGGAATTTTTTTATCATCCAGCCCTGATAAGTTTTATATTGTGGATAGTTTTATCTCTCATTCTGCCTTTTCAATTTACAAAATACAGGATAAGAATATTATCAGAGGAATCAATTTTCCCGGAAGTCTTTCTCTATTACAATGACCTTGATAATGATGGAAGCAGCGAATATATATCAATAGATATTCATGACAGTGAACGAACAAAGATTATTGTCAGAAAGAATGATAGAATCCTTGATCAGTATAATTTACCATATCGTTTGGCCAATAATAATGCGATCATTTTTAAGGACTGCAATAATGATGGTTACAAAGAAATTATTGTATTTACCCTTAGTGACGATGAAATATTTTTAAATTTGATTGATCCAATATCAACACGATCCCTTCAAACTTACAAGCGATTAATTGATAAGTGGGCAAAACCGCTTTACAGCAATAATAAACCATGTTATAATAATATTTTTAGTCCGGATGAATCACATATCAGTGAGAGCAAGAATTTTACTTTTATTTTTAGTAGCGGGTTTTGCCTTCAACCCAGAAATCTTTATAAATATTTCTTTGATAGCGATTCTTTAATTAAGTCACCCGAAAGTTATGCAACCATAACCGGGTGCATTGAGTATAAAGAGCCGTTTAATAGTTTTGCAGGAACATATCTTATCTCCACTCAGGCTACCGGAAACACAAATGAGTCAGTATCTTATAGTGACCAATTTTGTTGGTTAATGGTATTGGATGAGAATTTAAAGTTCAGGTTTGATCCGTTGCAGATTGGCGAATATCCTTCCAGGATACAGGTTTTACCTCTTGTATTTAAAGAGACTGCAGGATATTTAGTCTATTATGATTATTACGGAACTGAATCTATACTTCCGGCCTTTTATATTATTGATAATCAAGGTAATAAAATCAAAGAGCAAACTATAACGGATATTGATCCTGAATTTTCAACTGTCTTTGCTAATGTTGAAGATAATTATCAAAGCTTCTATCTTCTTAGAAATCATGAATCGAGGGTAGACTTGATAGATGCATCTCTTAATGTTATTCGTTCTCTTATCATACCCGAAATATCTGCAGCAAATCCTCTGGCTTGCCTGGACGTTGACATGGACGGTAAGAAGGAGTACTTTTTCTCTGGGCGCGACAGGAAAACACTGATTATATGTAAGCATGACTTCCGACATCCTGTTCAATATCAATTTAATCATGATCTGTCAAATTCCAATTATTCTATAGTCTTTAAAAAAGTCAATGAACCATTGTTGTTTATTCAGGCTGATGATAGAGGTTATTTGGCCAGGTATGGTAAGAACTGGCTCTATTATCTAAAAGTACCTTATTATTTTCTTCTTTTCGGTCTATTATACTTGTTCATTGCCTTAATCTATAATATCCAGAAAAAAAGGCTTGAACTGAAAACTGCTACAGAAAAAAAACTCGCAACCTTGCAAATCAGAGCAATTAAAGGCCAGCTTGATCCGCATTTCACCCTGAATGTATTAAATGCGATTGGCAGCTTGTATGCAACAGAAGGAAACAGGGAGAAAGCAGATTATATTTTTGGCAAATATGCTAAAATGATCAGGCAAACCGTGATCAGTTCAGATGAGATTATAATTACTCTTGAGGAAGAGATTGATTTTATCAGGAATTATCTGGAAATTGAAAGATTCAGAAGTAACAACAACTTCAACTATTTGATTGAGATATCACCAGGTATCAATATGTTGACCAAAATACCCAGGATGCTAATTCACTCTTTTGTAGAGAACTCTGTAAAATATGGTATCAGAAAGAGATCAGGTGGTGGAATGCTGAAAATAACCTTGAAAGATACACAGTCGACTATAATAATTTCAGTCGAAGACAATGGTCCGGGAATAACTCAAGAAATGGAAGCAACTGAAGGTACCGGCAAAGGATTAAAACTGGTCAATGAACTAACTGAGCTTTACTACCGTCTTGAAAAAATCAGAATTACTACTACATTGGAGAATATAACACAAACGAATTTGATTGTTAGAGGAAGCAGAGCGATTATTATTTTGCCTAAAATCCAAAATTGAGTTTAATGTAGTAGGTGATAATCTAAAATACTTACTATTAATTAGCAATTTACTTAATAGTAGTGATTTCCGGACATTCTTGATTTTTTATCTTTGAAAATAAAAATTATTTACGATAGATTATAAATCTAGTGTATATAAAATACTGTTCTTTTTGATTCTGGTAAAAAACAATTTAAGCAATCAATGTAAAGAAATTTAAAATAGACAGAAATCTGACTCAGTCCATATATTATACTCGTGAATTTTAGCATTGCGGCTATCTTAAAAGAGTTAATAATGAGTTTATAGATAAAACTCTCATTCTAAAACTAATTCCAATGAAAAGTATGAAGATTTACTACATTCGATTCATATATTTGGTGATTATTGTCTTAATATTTACAGTTGATATTATAGCCCAAACAACAGGATTAATCCAGGCAACTCTCAAAAACTGGGATAATACCCTGGCAACGCCTTCTCTAACTCAATTTATTCATTACCCTCCATCCTCCGGAGATATTACCAGTAGAGATAATCCTGCTCCTCTGATTAATCTCGCTCCAGGGGAATATCGGGTAGAAGGCTACCAGAGAGGGCCACTGGGTGACTACGAATTCTGGGGCTCAACTCGTGTTAACGTGACGGCAGGCAAAACAACTCCGGCAAACATCACTCGAAATACGCCATATGTGGAAGACTTCTGGTTCGAACATAACGGGGTCAGAATTAATCCATCTGACTTCATTGCACCAGGTACAGTGCTTACTCCCAGAGCCAGGATCCAAAACCGGAGCACGGAAAGCTGGTCAGTCACAGTTGAAATTGGATACAGATATGGATCGGGAACAACAGCAGCTACAAGATCTTCTTCATTTGTAATTACAGCAGGAAATCCTTACAACGCAACATTCGAAACTATTACACTATCTTCATCAAACATCGGAGAGATTTACGCATATTCAAGAACAAGATCAAGCAATGCAAACAATCCACAAAAAGTAACCGATAGCAACGATTGGAAAAAAATATGTAATATTAGTTGGGGCTTAATTCAGGCAACTCTCAGAAACTGGGATAATACCCTGGCAACGCCTTCTCTAACTCAATTTATTCATTACCCTCCATCCTCCGGAGATATTACCAGTAGAGATAATCCTGCTCCTCTGATTAATCTCGCTCCAGGGGAATATCGGGTAGAAGGCTACCAGAGAGGGCCACTGGGTGACTACGAATTCTGGGGCTCAACTCGTGTTAACGTGACGGCAGGCAAAACAACTCCGGCAAACATCACTCGAAATACGCCATATGTGGAAGACTTCTGGTTCGAACATAACGGGGTCAGAATTAATCCATCTGACTTCATTGCACCAGGTACAGTGCTTACTCCCAGAGCCAGGATCCAAAACCGGAGCACGGAAAGCTGGTCAGTCACAGTTGAAATTGGATACAGATATGGATCGGGAACAACAGCAGCTACAAGATCTTCTTCATTTGTAATTACAGCAGGAAATCCTTACAACGCAACATTCGAAACTATTACACTATCTTCATCAAACATCGGAGAGATTTACGCATATTCAAGAACAAGATCAAGCAATGCAAACAATCCACAAAAAGTAACCGATAGCAACGACTGGACTTTGATGTTCCAACTCAATCAATCAGTTGTAATAACAAATTTTGACGTTCCAACAGGTACCAAAATTAGAGGTACTACTCATGAAATAAAAATTACTGTTAAGAATATAAGTTCCACATCCAGATCTTTTTGGATCGGTTTAAGTTTTGCTAACCAGTATACATCGTTAGAGAAATGGCCTGTGGGGTGGTATGACGTTTATCCTAAACAATCAGGAATAATTGCTCCAGGCAATTCTGAAGTAATTTCTTTTGATTTTACCATACCAAGAAATTGGGATGAAGGACAATATTATGCTACTACTGCGATCTGGGATAGTTTTGATGAAGAAAGTTTTCTTATGGTTGGAATACCTCCTGGAAATAATCCTTTCGACAAACTGACAAATCATCCAGAGTTCACTGATAAACCAGATGTTGGAAAACTCACCTTCACTTTAGAACCGTTTGATGATCCAATACCATTGACGACAGTTTTTGAAGAACTGATTACTGCATTTGAAAACGTTCCTTTGGCATCATTATATCAGTCTGGGATTAAGCCACTGCTTTTTTTATCTGTTAAAAAAGAAGTTACTTTTCAGGCAGGGGTAATTCCTATCAATATATCTGCTGGTGGTGTAATATTTTTCGATCTTGCTGATCTCTGTGAATTTACACCCGAAGGTAAAGATGGATGGACAACGGTTTGGATTGCCAGTAAAATTGGAGGTATTACTTATGAAATTTCATCAGATTCCGAACCATCACCAGTAGATGCAGGTCTAATTTTTCAAGAGTTTGATTACAATAAAAAGGGTATTGCAGATTTAAAAATTGACGAATTAAAATATGGACAATTCTCTTTACCAGGTCTTACAATAACTTTATGCACGATAGAGCAAGATGGAAGTATAAAATGGCTTAATAAGCAAACAGGTGGCAGTTTTAAAAGAAAATTTAAATTTCAAGGAGCAGATGCTACAAATCACATTTATCAATTTGAAATCAGTAGTCACTTCTTAAAAAACGCTTTTGAGTTGAATAACTTTTCCTATTCTGTTTCAGGGCTTAAAGACTATATTGAAAGAGTTCTTGAAATCATAAAAACCTTTAATGCTCCCAATACTTACCGAAGTTTCACTTATGATGATGGTTATTGGGACATTCAGAATGGAATCTTAGAAAGGAATTTAGCTATGGTAGAAACTGACCATTCATGGTTGAATTCTAAAAACTGCTTTAAGATTAACGTGCCAAACAATGTGAAAAAACTCACAATTTCTACTAACGAAGGAGTTGGCAGACCTACAAATGGATATGGAGATTTACGTATTTTTTGGAGAAAAGATCATCCAGTATTTGAAGAAGGAGAATTTCTATTTGACGGATGGTCTGATTATCAGGAAGGAAGCGTCAATGAAAATTGCGTAATTAATAATCCTCAGCCAGGTGTTTATTATATTGCGCTCCCAATTTGGGGGAATATTGCCAAAAGATATGAAAATGTTACACTTGTAGCAACTTATGAAATTACTAATAATTTTCTAACACTATCGGCTCCCAATGGAGGTGAGACTTGGCTTGTAGGTAGTGAACAAACTATAAAATGGACATCTAATGAAACAACTGGCAGAGTAAATATAGAGTATTCAGTTGATAATGGTTCCACTTGGACTGACATAATCTCAGGCACCCCTGATGTAGGGTCCTTTTCATGGACAATTCCAGACGCACCTTCAACTAATTGTTTGGTTAGAATCAGCGACACAAACGGTAGCCTAACCGATCAAAGTGATGAAGTATTTACAATTGCCGAAATTGCTGTACAAGGTGTATCGGTTCAACCAACTACAATGAGCTTAGTAGCAGGGGAGGCTACCGGAACAGTTATCGCCACTATAATTCCAAACAATGCAACAAATAAAAATGTAAGTTGGTTTTCATCTAATACCGCAATAGCAACTGTCAGTTCAACTGGAGTAGTCACACCTGTAGCTCCCGGAACCGCTAATATAGTAGTAACCACAGCTAATGGAGGTTTTACAGCTACTTGTGTTGTGACTATTACTGAACCAAGTTGTACACCCCCAGATCAGCCAGGATCAATTTCGGGACCAACAAACGTATGCCAGGGATCAACTCAAATATTCAGCGTCTCAGCTGTGACAGGAGCAACTTCCTATACATGGTTACTGCCCGCAGGGTGGACAAGCAATGAGTCAACTTCAAATACAATAACCGTAACATCAGGCGCAAATAGCGGAACAATATCTGTAAAAGGAAACAACGCATGCGGAAGCTCGTCACCAAGAACACTGAACGTAACAGTAACACAAATACCACAACAGCCTGGACCTATAACTGGACCAACGCAGGTAACAACAGGGACAACAGTTACATACTCTATTAATCCCGTCGAAGGCGCAATAGCCTACACATGGACACTGCCCGCAGGGTGGACAAGCAATGATTCTACTTCAAACACAATAAACGTAACACCAGAAAATAACGCACTATCAGGAAACATATCAGTAACCGCTAATAACCATTGCGGAAGCAGCAGACCAACAACCATTAACGTGACCGTAGCAGGGTGTACACCTCCAGATCAGCCTGGAAACATATCAGGTCCGGCAAACGTCTGTCAGGGATCAACTCAAACATACAGCATCTCCGTCGTGACTGGAGCAACTTCCTATACATGGTTACTGCCCGCAGGGTGGACAAGCAATGAGTCTACCTCAGATTCAATAACTGTAACTCCAGGATCCGGCAGTGGAATAATATCGGTCACAGCTAACAACTCCTGCGGAGAATCCTCTCCAAGAACACTGGCTGTGACAGTAACACAAATACCTCAACAGCCGGGACAAATTATAGGTCCGCTAAAGGTAACTAAAGATACAACCGTTACTTACTCAATACTTTCCGTCACAGGAGCAACCTCTTATACCTGGACGCTGCCATCAGGGTGGGCTGGAGAATCAAATACAACATCCATAAATGCGACTCCTGGGAGTAATGCAAAATCAGGAAATATATCAGTAACCGCAAATAACTCATGCGGAAGCAGCAGAGAGACCACAATAAACGTTATCGTTGCAGATTGTACGCCCCCAGATCAGCCTGGAACCATATCAGGCCTGGCAAACGTATGCCAGGAATCAACTCAAACATACAGCGTTTCAGCTGTGACAGGAGCAACTTCCTATACATGGCTAATGCCCGCAGGATGGACAAGCAATAAGTCTAATTCAAACACAATAACCGTAACACCAGGCGCAAACAGCGGAACAATCTCTGTAACAGCAAACAACGCATGCGGAAGCTCGTCACCAAGAACACTGAACGTAACAGTAACACAAATACCACAACAACCTGGACCTATAACAGGATCAACAAACGTATGCCAAGGATCAAATCAAACATACAGCATCCCCCCCGTGACAGAGGCAACATCCTATACATGGACATTGCCCGCAGGATGGACCGGAAACTCAAACACAAACTCTATTACAATAACAACAGATGCTAACAGCGGAACAATATCAGTCACAGCCAACAACTCCTGCGGAGAATCCCCACCAAGCACACTGGCTGTAACAGTAACCCAAACACCACAACAGCCAGAGCCAATCACAGGACCAACACAGGTAACACCTGGTACAACGGTTACTTACTGCGTAACACCAGTGACTGGAGTTGAAGACTACACATGGGCACTACCAGTAGAATGGAGCGGAAACTCTAAGACAAACTGTATTACAGTAACAGTAGGAGACAACGCACAAGCAGGAAACATATCAGTAACCGCTAATAACAACTGCGGAAGCAGCAGTCCATCCAGCTTGTATGTGAAGGTAGAAGGATGTCCACCCCCAAATCAGCTTGGACCAATAACAGGCCCAATAAGCGTCTGCCAGGGTGAATCACCGACCTACTCCGTTGCACCAGTGGCAGGGGCAACATCCTATACCTGGACACTGCCTGCAGGATGGATCGGTAACTCAAACTCAAACTCAATAACCGTAATACCAGGAAATAACGCTCAATCAGGAAACATATCAGTAACCGCTAACAACTCGTGCGGTGCTTCCTCGTCAAGAACACTGGCTGTGACAGTAACACAAATACCTCAGCCGCCAGGACCAATCACTGGGCCCACACCACAGGTAATACCTGGTACAACGATTACACTCTGCGTAGCACCAGTGACTGGAGCTACATCGTACACATGGATTCTGCCAGCAGGATGGACCGGAAATTCTAACTCAAACTGTATAACAGTAACACCTAGCGCAAACAGCGGAACAATAGCAGTAACAGCTAATAACTCGTGCGGAAGCAGCGGCCCAACCAGCTTGTATATAATCTCAATAGGTACACCACCAAATCAGCCAGGACCAATATTAGGAGCAACAAGCGTCTGCCAAGGCGCTTCACAAACATACAGCGTCTCCGCTGTGACAGGAGCAACATCTTACACGTGGACGCTGCCAGCAGGATGGACCGGAAACTCTAACTCAAACTCTATTACCGTAACACCAAGCGCAAACAGCGGAACAATAGCGGTAACAGCTAACAACTCCTACGGCGCCTCCTCGCCTAGAACACTGGCTGTGACAGTAACACAAATACCTCAGCCGCCAGTTAGAATAACAGGAGCAACAAATGTTTGCCAAGGTGCCTCACTAACATACAGCGTCTTAGACGTGGCAGGTGCTACATCTTACATGTGGACACTGCCTGCAGGATGGACTGGAAACTCTAATTCAAACTCAATAACCGTAACTCCAGGAAATAACGCACAATCAGGAAATATATCAGTAACCGCTAACAACTCGTGCGGTGCTTCCTCGTCAAGAACACTGGCTGTGACAGTAACACAGATACCTGTGCAGCCAGGTCCAATATCTGGGTCTCCAAACGTATGCCAGGGTGCCTCACAAACATATAGTGTTCCTGTTGTGACTGGAGCTACAACGTACACATGGATGCTGCCAGCAGGCTGGAGCGGAAGTTCTAACTCAAACTCCATTACTATAACTGAAACTGTTAATAGCGGAACAATATCTGTCACTGCCAATAATTTCTGTGGCTCATCAACACCCGGAACATTGTCTGTAAAAGTTATTCCGATTCTCTCTTCTCAGCCTGGCGAAATTACGGGTCCGGCACTGATAACAAGCGGAACAACGGTTACTTATTCAATAAGCCCAGTTTCGGGGGCTACATCTTACACTTGGACTTTGCCTTCAGAGTGGAGTGGAACCTCTAATACAAGTTCAATTACTGCCCTTGCTGGAAATCCGGGAATTATTTCTGTTAAAGCCAGGAATAACTGCAGCGAAAGCCCACTAAGGAGTATTACAGTTAAGGAAGAGCTCAATTGTCCTACTCCTGAGATCATAATAAAGTGGAATGATGTTCTTATATGTAGTAATGTAGATAGTTCAATCATTGGTTACCAATGGTATTACGGCCCCGATTTGATACCCGGAGCAAATAAACAATACTATCTGACATCAAAAAGGCCCGGAGAATACTGTGTTGAAACTTTTTCCCTAAACGGATGCATAACAATGTCGAACACAATAAAAATATCAGAACCAAAATCGCTCTTATTGTATCCTAATCCAACAAGGGACTTCTTTACTCTATCAATAAAAGATGAACCTGTTGGCACAATTCAAATTAAACTTTACAGTCTTAGTGGAATAGAAGTATTATGTATTAATTCCCTGAAGGATGACTTTGAATTCATTCAACAGGTGCCATCCAATATTCTTGATAAAGGCTTATATGTTTTACATGCCCTTGTGGATAATAGAACTATCTATATTTCAAAAATTGAAATTCAAAAATAGATTCACTATGAGAAGTATAAAAATGATGACAAGTGTTATCATCTTGATATTGGGAGCCGCACTTTCGAAAAATGAACTATATGCCCAAACCAATAGTAAATACTGGAAAGATTACCATTACTTTATAGGTTTTGGAGCAGGACCTTCCCAATCAAGAATCATTAATAAATTTCCAGATGATCTTAAGCAATCGGTAGCAGTCCATGCGAGTTCGCTGTCTTTCTTTTTTGAGACAGGCTATTATTTTTCGAATTACCTTGGAATAACCTCGGGAATTGGATTAAGTCCATATAAAACTATCTTGTCTCTTGACCATTATTCGAGCTCATTTTATACTGTAGACTCAGAAGGAGATTATTATGAGCGACGAATTTCAGCCAACCAAATAAAAGAGGTTCAGAAAATTTCTTTCCTGGAAATACCGCTTCTATTGTGTCTTAATTATCCATATAGCCGGATAATTGGGTTATATCTTCAGGCTGGTATTAATATGAGCATCCCGATAGTTAATAATTATTCTTCTTCAGGCTCATTTACTTATTCCGGATACTATCCTGAATATAATGTGCTTCTACAAGAACTTCCATATGAAGGGTTTGCAAGTAATGTCCAATATAAAGACAAAGGAGAACTTTGTCTTAATAAGCTAAACCCACAAGCGGTTACGGTTGGAGGATTTTATTTTTATATTGAAAAACAGGTGCAAATTTCTATTGGTTTCCTCTATAAAAGAATGATAACAAACTTGTCTGATAATCAAACTACAGAACCCATACAGCTTTCAACTAGTGATGGAGAAATTAGAAGCCTGATGGAAGGATGTTCAAAAGTTTTTGCTTGTTCTGCCGGTGTTATGGTTTCACTCAGGTATTTCATAAAATGAGCC
Source organism: uncultured Bacteroidaceae bacterium (assembly GCA_964563105.1). GTDB lineage: Bacteria > Bacteroidota > Bacteroidia > Bacteroidales > CAYVTV01. The sequence goes on along the minus strand of CAZLXM010000039.1, from coordinate 13,039 downwards.
TGAGAATATTCGTAACACTGTTTAATTTCGTATCCAATTAAAGATTTACGATGTGCGATAACTGGCTTTAAAACATTAATACTGAATTACTTCTTTCTTAATGGCTTCTGGTTTTTAAATATAAGTCTTTTCTAATAATAAGCACTTTGGTTTAGCGCTGCGTTCAGGAACAATATTTTTAGTAGCGGGAATTGCAATCTGACAGGCAAACAAAGGTTCAGTTATAGCTGAATGTGCCTAAACGAAATGGCAGTATGGTTAAACACCGATTTCGAAACAATTTATTGTCAGGTTACAATTATTCTTAATGCAAACTTTATCGCTTGAATACAAACTTCACTGCCTGTTAAATATATTGCTTTTTACTGCCACTGATTCAATTAATTTATAATTTTTGCCTCGTCTATTTATTTTTCCTTTTTTTTTGTGCTTTTTCAAGTTTTTCGTAATACTGTTTTCTTTCCAGTTATTGTTTTCAGTCATTTTATAAAATAATATATTAGTGCAACTGTCAGGGTGTAAGATACTCCTTGCATAAGAAACAGAGCTAAAGCCAAGATTCGGAATTGCAGAAAAATGAAAGACATTTTTATTTTTCATTTTCTTCGGGTAGTTATTGCTTTAGCCTGGCTGGTAGCGGTCACGTTAATGAAACGCAGGTAACGTTTGGGGCTATTTCACTATAAAGCTACTGCGAACTTTGATACGAGAACTGAAATTCTATTAACCACTTAGCCCCGGATGTTTTATGACTACGTGTTGAGCCCGGCTTCTATTTTTCTTTTATGAAGTTTGTAATCGTTTTTGTTAAATCTTCTGATATAGGTGAATCAGGATCCATATATGTGGCAAAATTTTTATTTCTGTCCATCTCTGAAATTTTCAGCACATGATTCATTTTTTCGATAATTTTTAATTCTGAATGTTTATTTGAAGATTCCAATTCTTTTGCATTATCAACACTGACTTGAATATCAGTTGTACCATGAATTATCAAAATAGGTATCTCTAATCTTTGAATTTCTATTGAAGGATTATATTTAATCCAGCTAATCATATAGGGTTGAACACTTTGTCTGAATAACATTGCTAAATTTGGATTGACATTGTTGACTGTCCTGCCATTTCTAAGGCTGTCAAGAACATTAATTGTCTCATTGTATAAATCCGGAGGTAATCCTTTTGTTTGTTCTAAAATTATCTGGTCAGCAGGCTTGGATACACCAGCTATTGAGATAAACATATCTGCTTTGGAACCATAGGATGCAATCATTCCAATTAATGAACCTTCACTATGACCAATTACTATAATTTTTGAAAATCTTGAGTCTGATTTTAATGTTGAAATCCATTTTTTAGCATCACTAATGTAATCTTCAAATCGTATTTCGATTTCGCCCTGTCCTGTTTTACTCTGACCTATTAAACGTTTATCATACCTTAAAGTAGCAATACCTTGTTTTGTCAGATTTTCCGCAAGATAACGCAGGCTGTTATTTTTCATATTAGGCTGATTACCATCCCTGTCTGTAGGCCCTGAGCCGGAAATAATCAATGCAATTGGGAGGGGAGTTGTGATATCAGGAATCAACAATGTCCCGAATATTTTTCCTGTTTCCACCTCGATGTTTTGATCATAAGATTGAAAGGAGAAGTCATTTATTTCTTGTGAAAATATTAATCCACAAAATAAAAATAAGCTAAGAATTAAGGCTGACTTTTTCATTTAGTATATTTTTAAATAATTCCCATAACGACAGCGAAAATGATGATCCCAATGATCACCAGATAAGAATATGGATTGGCAAAGTTAGGCGAAAAACCTATACCTGTTTTCCTTGGGATTAAAAATCCGGGGTCTTTTTTGTTATAATAAAACAACCCCCATTTATAATTATCCGGGTCATTTCTCATGTTGTATAATTCATTTTCTTCATATTGTGTTTTCATATTTAAAATTTTAGTTGAGTTCATTAGTATCTGTCAAAAATTGATCATGTTACATGCATGAGCCTTAGGGATTAGGTGGTTTCGCCCTGACAGGCATCTCAAACGCTGATATGAAATGAAACACTTGATTTAATTATCTAATATTCAATATTTTATAAGCGTTATTATGAACCGGTGTTTTTATAATTTTCGAATTACTCTGCATGGATTTCCCAGTGCCAAAACATTTTCCGGAATATTTTTAGTGACTATTGAACCTGCACCTATTGTTGTATTATCTCCAATCGTAATACCAGGTAATATAATCCTGCAAGCTTTAATGACAGCCTTTGATTTCAACGTTGTGAGGGTTATTGTCATTTCAATGAAATATGATTCTCCTTATTAACCGGAAGTCGAAGCTCCGTTCTAATTATTTCACTAACAGATGTTTCCATGAACTGTCGTTCACATCCGGAAAATGAAAATATTAGGGGAGCCCATCAGAACTACATAAACAACAAAAATATAACTAAAATATTTTTTGATGAACGCTTTCCTGCAGATTTTTTTATTCAAACAGGTCTTCCTTGTTAAGATTATTGATTGAGTTTTTTCTTGCCCATAAAAAGAAAATGAAATGTACTAATAATAATGTGCCCCAAATTATTGCAGTGATATATATTGTTACAATTTTTTCCTTCTGAGAATTGAAGCCAAAAACAAACCACAAAAGTGATATAAGATTGTGTGTCAGGTAGGTTGTGAAATGAAATCTAAAGCCTACGTCATAGATTGGTAAATATTCGCTGTCTTTTTTTCCAAAATACCAGCCGGATATGAACATTGCAACTCCATATAAAATTGCAGATAATGTAATAATAATCAAAGACTTATTTTCTATTCCATAACTCAGGGAATATCGGAATATTATGGTTAATACAGTTGCTGTCAAAGCAAATCTCAAAAGGAAAGGTGTTATTGTTTTCATATTTTAAAAGTTTAAAAGTTTTTTGATTTCTTCTGAATAAAATAAATGTATATTTCTGGTAACAAATTGATTAAAAAGTTCTTTTCCTAAATCCGTCAGGTAATAATACTTTCTTTCAGGACCTTTGTCTCCCTTTCGAAGGTTATGCCTTAATACATCAATGTGTTCGTATTTTCTTAAAGCCCGGTACAAGCTCTGTTCTTCACAGGTCATAGTTCCATTAGATTTTGTTTCCACAAATTCTTTTATTTCTTCAACATATTTTTCACTTTCCTGAAGTGAGAGGAAGATCCATAAAGTAAGTTGTCCCTTTTTGTAGGTGTTCTCCCAGGAAGATAAAAGTTCATTTAATTTCGTTTTCATTTTATTCTATGCAATATGTATTAAACAACTTGAATAATACAAATATATTAATATTTTTGATTCCAATTAATATTTTTTTTGAAATTTTTCGATGAAGTTCGATTATACCGGTAAATCTTATAATCATAATTTCTTCAGGTCTGTCTGATCTTTGCATTATAATTACCGGGAGTGTCTGATTCAGTATATTCTAAGCTTTTAATTCCGGGTGAGGGAGAAAAAATATAGTCTGTTGCTATTTCGCCCCAAACGGTAAAGCCGTCGGGAACATTGTGTGCCAGGGCCCTGTATTAAGTTGTAATTTGCTTTTTAGTATGTTGATATATAATTTGTTGTATCTTATTATGTGAAAAATTATTATTTGTTGCAAATTGCAGGCTTTGGACATTGTTTTAAATATCTTAAGAGATGACTTTGATTTAAACTTTTTTTATTTTCGTTAATTAATTACTGTTAGTAATTTTACTATCTTAGTCTTATGAGTATTGACTATCGGTTTATATTTAAGTTTTTGAGTTTCAATTGTATATCTTTATTCAGATTTTTATAAAATTATCTTAAGTGAAATATTAAAATTCAGAATATCAATTATTTAATAAGTAAATTTAATTGTGACCGGAATGATTCTTTTTATTCTGCATTCCGGCATTTTTTCATGTATTTAAAACAGAGATTTAAAAAACTCAAACTATGGTAGTTATTCATTCCTATGCCTGGGCTGTTTTTCTTGCTTTTATAACAATGCTTTGCTGGGGCTCGTGGGCCAATACTCAGAAGCTTGCCCAGAAACAATGGCCCTTTCAGTTATATTACTGGGATTATTCTCTTGGAGTTTTGCTTTTAACACTTGTAATGGCTTTTACTGCCGGAAGCATCGGCAGTGAAGGCAGAAGTTTTATTGCCGATTTGGCACAGGCTGATACCACTTCAGTGATTTATGCATTTTTAGGAGGTACGGTTTTCAATATTGCCAATATTCTGCTGGTTGCCGGTATTGCAATTGCCGGAATGTCTGTGGCATTTCCAATAGGAATTGGTCTTGCACTTGTGCTTGGTGTGATTGTGAATTATATTGCCACGCCTGTTGGTAATCCGTTGATTCTTTTTTCCGGAGTGGCTTTTGTGGTTCTGGCAATTATTTTGAGTGCCCTGGCATATCGGAAGTTGTCAGCTCAGGAAACCACGAAAACTAAAGGTATTGTAGTTTCGCTTACAGCAGGTGTGCTTATGGGATTTTGGTATTATTTTGTGGCAGCTTCAATGACAGACAACTTTGTTACTCCTGAAACCGGAAAATTAACTCCCTATACAGCATCAGTAATAATGGCACTGGGGTTGTTTGTTTCCAATTTTTTATGGAATTCGATTTTTATGTATAAACCCATTGCCGGAGAAAAAACAACTTACCGGGATTATTTTATAAAAGGCAATAACAAATTACATTTGATCGGAGTTTTAGGGGGAGTTATCTGGGCAATTGGAACTGTTGTAAATATCATTGCTGCCGAACAGGCCGGCTATGCAATTTCCTACGGACTTGGTCAGGGGGCTACCCTTATTTCGGCTTTGTGGGGAGTTTTTATATGGAAAGAGTTTAAAGGGGCCAAAGGTGTTAAAGGTCTGCTAACTGCCATGTTTCTGCTTTTTGTTCTCGGGCTTGCACTTATAATTGTGGCACGTTTATATTAAATTGTATCAATGGATAAACCTAAAATTGTAGTTGCCGGCAGTTCCAATACCGATATGGTGGTTAAAGTTCCGCATATTCCGGCACCCGGTGAAACCGTTCTTGGAACTGATTTTATGACAATCCCGGGCGGCAAGGGGGCAAATCAGGCTGTTGCAGCAGCACGGGCCGGAGGGTCAGTTACTTTTATTGCATCAGTTTCTGATGATTCATTCGGGAAGCAGTCAATTGAAAATTACCGGAATGAGGGAATTGACATTTCCTTTATAAAGGTGCAGCCAGGAACATATTCGGGTATTGCCCTCATAAATGTTGCTGAAGGCGGTGAAAACAGCATTGCAGTTGCACCCGGGGCCAACAGCCGGCTTTTACCCGAAGATATTTTTAGATTTGAAGAGGCTTTCGATAATGCGAAAATTGTGCTGGTGCAGTTGGAAATCCCTATGAATACGGTGGAGGCCCTCGCTGAAATATCACATAAAAAGGGGATCCCTTTTATTTTGAATCCTGCGCCCGGTGCCTTGCTCTCAGAGCAGTTACTTAAAAAAGTCAGCATTATTACACCTAACGAAACCGAAGCTGCACTGATTACGGGGAGAGAAAAGTTTATTGAAGAGGATGTTCCGAAAATGGCAGATGAAATTTTTACAAAGGGAACTTCCACTGTAATAATAACTCTGGGAAGCAGGGGAGTATATGTTAAATCTTCCGGTTTTGATGGTTTTGCTGAAGGTTATAAGGTCAGTGCAGTGGACACCACCGCTGCAGGTGATGTTTTTAATGGTACACTTGCAGCGGCAATTGCCTCCGGAATGGATCTGATGAAAGCTGTTGATTTTGCACAACGGGCAGCAGCAATTTCGGTAACACGCATGGGAGCACAGCCATCGGCGCCGTTATTGGAGGAAATCAGAAATTATAAATTTTAATTATCAACCTGGCTTAACTCTCGAATATCAGTTATTCCAATGCGTTTACTGACCAATAAGTCCGGCTTTTTCGAGATATGAAAAATAACTATTTAAGGAATTTCAAATTTCTGATAAAGTGTTTTTATTGCCTGGATATGCTATTTTTAATGCAGGTATAAAAAGTACAACATAATTATCGATAAATTGAAAAAGAGTTCATTTAATTGTTAAGTCGTTCGCTACGATCAAGGCGTTAATGTTAAATTGTCTGAATAGTGGCTGATTACGTGGCAGTTACAAGTGTTAAGCGGTTTATTCAGACAGGAAACATTGATGTTTAGTACTTTACCTGCCATTTCTTATTCAAAATGTTAATATATAGCTTTAATCAATAAAAATTATATTGTTAGTTTTCTGTATTAAAAATAAATTTTCCATGAACCAATAGGGAAAAACTTCATTTGAAAAATATCTACAATCGATTGGGTATCATTATCGTATCGTTGTGAAAAAATATTACTGTGATCTGTCAGGTTTTGAACATCGAACGACCATTCTTGTGATATTTTCGACGAATTCTGTCGGAATGAAATACGGAGATCAGCCCGGAAGTAGTCAGGGTATTGTAGCGAATAAGCTTCATTATAATTATAAACAGTTTCTTCATTTAATATTGATTGTTCCAGGTTTATGGGAATATATCTTTTTCCTCCGGCTGAAACTATTTTTATGTTAAATGATAAGGCATTGCTTTTTATGGGCAATTCATAACCTGCAAGAAGGTTAACTGTATAATTTCCGTTAAAAGCTGTATTACGCCATATTTTATCACTTCCCTGATATTTTGAATCATATATTGAAGTAGTCAATAAAAAATAAAAATTTTTACTCATAAATTTCTCGAAAGTAAGCTCTATACCGTTATTTTTGCCAATACCACTGTTAGTAAGGCTATCAACCTTGTCGTTATAAAAATTAGCACCATAATTAACTAAACTATAATATGATTCCCGCAGCTCAACAGGAATATTATAAAGTGACTGATGATAGGCTTCAATTTTTAATCGCAGGTTATTATTTATTTTATAATCGTAACCAACAACAAAGTGATGACTTTTTGTGAAATCCAGAGCAAGGTTGGTAAGTATATAATCATCCGGAGATATCGTAGAGCCTGTCTGTACAAAATAGATAAATTTGGGTTGGATTTGTCCATGAAGTCCATAACCTAAACTTAGTGATTGTTTGGTGTTTAAAGCATATTTGATTCCCAATCGGGGTTCAATTATTCCTGAATTATTTAAAGCAAACAATTGGCTGTGAATACCAGCATTAAAAAACAAATCATCTGAAATACTATGTTTTAGCTGAAGATATCCCTGATACAATCTGGAATTTTCTTTAATATCGATATCGTTGATAGTTTTATCTGATTTTGAAACATAGGTCTCATCGAAAAAATTGAAGAAAAAATGTTCGACAATTATGCCGGCCTGAAAAGTATTCTTAGCATTGATTTTTGAAATAAGCTTTGATGAAAACAACAGCCGTGTTTCATTATAATTGTCAGAATAATATTGGGAGTACTCTTCGTTTCTTAAGCTGTCGACATCATTAAAAGAACATGAATAACTTGTAGATAGAGAAGTTTCGATACGTGTGTTATTTGAAATAAAATATTTATTGGATAAACCAAGAACGCCCATTTTTGAGCCGTTGTAAACCTGGGTTCCCGGAGGCATATCCGAAGTCCAGCCCGAACCCTTATCTTCTTCGAGTTTAATGCTGCTTAATCCTCCAAGCCCAATAAATGAAAATGTTCCTGCTTTTTTTGTCGGAACAGTGAACTTAAACGATATGTCTGAATATTTCGGAATACCTCCTACCTCAAATAATCCTATGGCATTCATTACATCCATCATAGTATAACGATAATTGATCATATACGAACTATTTTGTTTTTTTGAGAATGGACCTTCCGCTCGAAGTTCAAAACCATTGAATCCCATTTGGCCCATAAATTCATGATTTTGGTTATTCCCTTTTTTCATTTTCAGGTCGAAAGCGCCGGATAAGGCGTTACCAAACTCTGCAGGAAAAGCAGCGGTGAAGAAATCAGAGTTTGAGAGTTGGTTATTATTCAGAATGCTAATAGGACCTCCGGTTGTCCCATAAGTTCCAAAATGATTCGGATTAGGGATAACTATTCCGTCTAAACGCCATAACAGCCCAATAGGAGAATTTCCTCTTATTATAATATCATTTCGCTGATCACCTGCCGTAATTACCCCTGCATAATTCGAAACCATACGTGCCGGGTCTCCCCAACTACCTGCAAATTTATTCGATTCCTCAACTGTAAAGGTCCGTGAACTTAAAGTGGCAAATTCGTTTATCGTTTTATCTTTTTGATAAGCGGAAATACTTACTTCTTCAATATTCTCAATCTTCTCAAGTAATTCTATTTCAAGAAATAAGGTTTTTATCGAAGTCAATTCGATATTTTGGAGTGTTTCAGAATTATATCCTATAAAGCTTATATTAATGGATATCCTGCCTGCCGGTATATTGTCGAGATAGAAATAACCTTCAGGGTTAGTTGTTGTTCCAAAGGAAAGATTATCCGAATAAACAACAATGTTTGCCCCGGGTAATACTGATTGTGATTGCTTGTCCTTAACTTCCCCTGCAATTTTTCCGACAATATTTTGTCCAAAACCTATAAAAAAACAGTTTATAAGTAAGTATATTATCAAAAATAACTTTTTGTATTTCATGGTTTGTTCCTGCTTATTTTGTTTAAAGTTTGCTTCTGGTCAGGTTTTGGAGTACAAATCTATCAACTTGCACTGAACTGGTCTTAATCCTTCCGCTAAAATTTTTCCTTTTAAAAAGTAAATCGTGTCTGTCAACCAATCTGCAAACAAAAATTTGGCCGGTTCTTTTTCCTTAAATACTTCATTCAGGTCAATATCATAAATTCCGTCTTTCATCTTTATGAGAAACATTTTATTTTCAATAATTTCCCAAATTCCATAAACCTGCCTTACTTCAAATATTCGCTTCCTTCGCCATTTGCAATATGAGATGTTGAGCGTTCGTGTATTTAATTACATAATTGTTGTTGATGCAAAAGTTCTTCTGATACCTTTTTGATAATCTACACCTGGATAACCGAAAATTACGAATAATCCTTCTCTACTTTTATATTTAATTCCATGTTTTTTTCTGAACTTTTTTGCTTTAATCCCATTTTGAATTACGGGATGTATTCCACCGAGCATACAAGTTCCTAATCCGAGCGATTCTCCGGCGTACATTGCAGTTGTAGCAGCAATGATCGGATCTGCCGGCTCACAGTATGGTGATCCATAAAAATAAATTACAAGCGGGGCATCATAAGTAATCAAGTTAATGCCCTTGTTTAGATTCGAAATGTAAACGTCGAACAATGGTTTGATAAATCCCTGAAACATTTCAGCATTTACTTTTCCCCAAAAAGGTCGCATTAAAGTTAAAAACCATTTGGATACGAACCATTTCATGCTGTTTAAGTAGCTGCCAAAATCGTTGGTAAATAGCCTGTTTTTTTCTAAGCTGTCTAGAATTAAAACATTTACATCAGAGGGAGGTAATCCCACTGGAGATGTTTTTGCTGCATTTAAAATTTTTTCAATCTTTTCAGGCTCCACTGGTTTATCAGTAAATTCTCTTATACTTCTTCGTCTTAAAAATAAGTTAATCAACTGTTCATAATTAGCTGCTTCATTTACATCGGGCAAATCAAATAAATCATCTGGTGAAATCATTCTTCCATTAATTTGGATTGCAGCTGTCGGACAAATCGCCATGCAATGCCCGCATCCAATACATCCAAAGGCAGGATTATCGCTAATACATGCTTTATGGTCTTTAATTGTCAGACTAAAGTCTTTGCATACTTCAACACATTTTGCACAACCTGTGCATAAATCCTTGTCTATTTTTATTTCGCCACTTTCTTTTACCCTTGATGTTGGAATTGACATAATTTACTTTTTCAATGACTTATTATATGAACTATGTATTTGTTATCTTGTATGGTATTGGGAAGGTCTTTATTCATTAATCAATATTGAATGTCTAAAGGTAATTCACTCGCTGTTTCTACTAATATTTTCACATCATTTAATCCTATCGCTCCTTTGAAAATTTTATTCTCTTTTATCATTTGGTTAATCCTTGCATGTAAATCAACCGGGTCAGATTCTGCAACTTTTTCTACTGTATCTACTCCTAAATCGTATAGTATCTGTGCATAAGTCGCTGCTACCCATTTTATTCTTGATAAATCCGCTAGTTTGGTTAATTCCAATATGTCTTGATATTTTATTCCGGTTGAATCAGCAAGTTTCTGTCTGTCTGTTTTTTTAATAACCTCGTAATATAGCTTTTCTGTATTAGTGATTCCGATTTTCTCTAAATTATCAATCGTATCTTTGGCTATTTCAATAAAATCTGAAATCTTATTTGGTTTTGGCCGGATACTATTCAATTCCCGAAGCAAAATAGTCAAATAATCACCCGATAAACAGTCAATTTTTGATAGTTCAGCTAATTTGTCCTTTTTTTTAAGTAATTGAATCAATTCTTTAACATTTTTAACCCCAATACTCTTAAAATATCCGAATCGCTCATCCAATCTGTCTTTAAGTATCATCCTGCCTGGTGGCAAATATGCAGATTCAAGTTTTATCCGATAATCATTAATTGTTATTTTTTGTAAATCAATATAATATCCCATTTTCTAATCCTTTTATAATTGATTATCATTTTGTTCTGTGGCCCTGTTATACTTGCTGCCAGCAGAATACATCTAAGCGCTCCGCGTTTTTTTATTCTAAACTCACTTAAAACTCTTTTTGTACCAGTCATTTTTTTATGCTTGTCGCTGTTATGTTCTGATATTTCTGTCTTTCACTAAAAATAGCGGAAAAATTCATAAATCAAGGCAATAAATATTCACAAGTTTGTCTTCTGCTTTAGGAATATTTACAATTGGTCCGTCTGTATAGATTTTTGTCCCGGATAGTACACCACCACATTTTACTATTGTTTTTATAGAGGGTATATTATCTGAAAAACAAGCTATCATTAATTTTTTAATATTTAACGATTTGGCGTATTCTATTCCCATTTTTAAAATTTCTGTCGCATAACCTTTTTTTCTTTCACGCGGACGTACAGAAAAGCCTATATGACCACCATATTGTGCCAAAAACTCATTTTCTAAATTGTGCCGAATATCAATCATTCCGACAATTTTTAAGTCTCGTTTTCTAACGGCAAAAAATGTAGTCGCTGTAACCCAACCAATACTAACGGTGTTTTCCTGACGATTATTCGTATTATGTGCCAACCATTGCTCATATTCCATTTGGTCAAATAATGCACTTCCATATATGACAGGTTCGTGCATTTCCAAAAATTCACTTTTGAAATTTTCCGCTGCTATTTTATGTTGTAGTGTTGGTAATTGTAATTCTAATTCGTTCATATTTCTTTTTAAAATTATTATTCTCCTGTCACTTCGGCATTCTCACGACTTTCTCAACTGCGCTGTCATCCGATTACACATAACGTTCCGCGTGTTTATTTTGGTTGGGGGATTGAAACAATGTTATATCCACCTGGTATAAAATTAGAAAAAAGCTGAGAATTTCTCAAACAGATAGCTGATACGCCGAACTTGATAAATTCTTCATGAACAATGTAAATTCTGGCAAAAGGAGTGATTTATTTAGAAACTTTTTGTAAATTTATTTTTGTATGATTTACTGTTTTTTTCGAATCATAAAAACATGTGAAATCTTATACAAGGCCAAGCCTTTAGTAATATATTTATTCTCAGTGCTTTGCTTATTTGAATTGAAAATGAGTCTGTGGAATTAAGTTTATTTTACAAAAGAGGGTTGATAACGTAAAATTCCGTAAATTGAAATGGAAATTCCCACAAATTCCTTTCCAGTACCAGTCGGAAATTGTTGGTCAACGCTGTCCTGCCATATCCTAAGACGGAACTATTTATATATGTGCCAACGGCCTTTATGCGATTTCTCCGACTACTATGGACACCCTATGGCATTTCCACGAGACGCGGACCAAGTTGTCGCCTGCAATCGGTCCTGATAAAACCATTTATGTTGTGTTTCGTCAGGATAATGGGGAAATTCAGTGGAGATATCCCGTAGGCCAGCTTGTAAGAGCTTCACCCGTAATCGGCACCGACCATTCTGTATATATTGCTACCAAAGCTACAGAATTAGTTAATCTGTTTTTAATGTATCTTTTACCTAAGGATGTTAGTGAGTATTTCTCTCTTTTGGTGGCATCCTGCTGATTTAGGCATGTTTCATAACAGATTAGCCTAAGAGGTGAACGATTCTTTGTTGATAGTACAAGCCTTTTATTTAGTTATCCTTCACGCAACGGACAGAAAAGCCATTGGTAAAACCGAGGGCGCCCCTGCCCACACTGCTGCTGTTGTGGAGCATATACCAGCCCCAGGGAATATTGCTATCGTCCTTTGGAGCACTCCACCAGTGACCGTAACTGGCAATATTATAGAAATCTCCAAAATTGTCACGGTTGCCACCCGGAAGGGCTGTAAAGCCGGTTTCGTTGGTTGCGCCGGTGTTTGGGCTATTCCAATGCACGGTGCCGGCTTCTTTCAGTTTACCTCCGGCATTGCTTTTGCCTCCCAAATAGTCGGTTAGCTCTGTCCACTCAGCATCGGTGGCCACGTGCCAGCCAGTGGGGCAGAGCTTACCCGTCTTCACGGCATACGCGTTGTAAAGCGCACCGTATATGTTGCCATTGGCAGGGTCGTGATTGTACCAGCAGTAGGCGGGGGTACTTAGCTGCATCCATTCCTGAATGTCGGTTACGTTGCGTATGCTTGTGCCATCGTTGTACCGGGTGGTTTTCAGGTTTTCTGCAAACCACATCTGTTTACCTATAATTACAGCGGAGTAAGCATTGCCATCGGCATCTGTTATTTTCTCAAGTGTGGAAAATAGCATGGTACTGCCGTAACCCGTGCCTGAACTATTGGTGGCGTATGCCCTTAAATAATATGGTGTGTTGGGTTCTAAACCGGAAATACTACTTGTAAAACTC
>CAZLXM010000038.1:0-32087 GCA_964563105.1 uncultured Bacteroidaceae bacterium | reverse complement strand
AGTTTAGCTTCAAGAGAGCTTTCCTGGGGTTGGTCATAGAGTTTTTTCTCAAGGATTGTTTTCACTTCCTGGTAACTCAAAGCGCCATAAGCCAACGCTCTTTTGCAAGACATATCTATCAGATCAGTTGGATAATATTTTTCCAGATGAATGATTCCTCGCACCATCTCATGCCAATGGCGGGGTTTTATCTTTTCAAGGGACTCCATAAAATCAACGGCATAAGAGCCAATTGCTTCCATCCGGCTGAAATAATATTCTCTGGATTTATTTTGCTTATAAGGTGGTTTATGCTCTTCCAAAGTAATGTATTGATCCTCTCCGGAACATATCTGGTGAACAGCTACCTTTTGATTGCCGGAAAAGATCTTCAATATGCTGCCATTGGATTTTACAATAAGCTCATAACCGGCCAACTGGTATGGTACTGAGTAGTAATTATACCTGAACGATATATGAGCATAGGCGCTGACCTTACGTTTCTCTATCTGATAAAACTCATACCTGTGATCCGGTAGGGTAAGTAAAGTCTTCTTCTCAACAGATACAAAAACACACTCCGAAACTTTTCTTGTCGTTCCATGAAGTCGTGGGTTACATACATCATCAGTCCAACGATGCAGGTCTCCTGCTAATCGCTCAAAATCCCGGTGGTCGATTCTTTTTAAAAAAGTATTTTTCACATACTTTACACCACTTTCCACTTTACCCTTATCCTGAGCTCGTCTTATACGAGCTGTAACAGGACTACTTCCGTAATGAGATAAAAACTCAGCATATTGGTGCTGAATAACAGGTTCGTAAAAATCCGCAGACAATACACCGGCCTTAAGGTTGTCCAATTTTATGATCTGTGGTACTCCTGTAAAATATTCGAAAGCATGAATGTGGCAAGAAATAAAAGTGCTTACCGATTGATCTAAAACTACCTCATGATAAGAATAACGACTATGGCTTAATACTATTGAAAAACACCATACTTTAACTTTTTTATCACCTTTTAAGAAAAGTCCCAAATAGCCAAAATCAACCTGGGCTTCCTGGCCAGGATCACTAAGCAATGGGATATAGACTTCTCCATAACCAAGATGCCTCACATATTTTACCACGGTCGGGTAAGAAACGTGGAGTTGATAGTTTTGCAGTAGCTTCTCATGGATAAGAACACAGCTTTTGCCTTGTTCTTTCCATTCTAAAATTGTTGACCTGTAGGCATCCGGCAAGCTTGCCTTTTTTACCGGCTCAGCATCCATTGTGCCATTACTAACTTTTTCCGGGTTAGAAGTTACTGTGTCCCGGTTAATGCCAAGCTCACGGGCAATTTTCCTATTACTAAATCCTTTTTCATGTAAGGTTTTTACTGTGTAATACATATCCACTCTGCACATTTTGATCCAGTTTGGTGAGACTGAACCATAGTTTAACGTTTACTTTTCAGAGTGCTACACTTTTGAATATCGAAGATGGTACAATTTACTGTATATTTAACAGTATACTGAGCCTTGTTCATTATCAGATAATTATCAATATTCCAAAATCCAATATACGCTTAATTGAAGCACTGGTCTTCCCAAAAAAATAAGTTTTTAGGGACGGCAAATCAGCGTTGGCAGACAGATGGGCTTTTTTGAAATTTTTTGTTATGCCTTGTCTTATGTGAATTGTATATGTGCTTGCCAATGTAGATTGATTATTTGGATTTATAAGTAATAACATTCTCTCTAATTAAATATGCTCTTGATGAACCTAAATCTATCATATTGTCTAAAAGCCAAATGTAATCATCCAAAAGGAATTTATCTTCTTTAATTTTGGAACAATATGTATGAAAAAGGTTCTCAATAAAGTGTTCTCCTTTTATGGTTATAACCTTATTCATTTCTTCTGGATGTTTTTTAAGTATCTGAACTAGCCATTTTAAACCTTTAGGTAATAATCGTGAGTGCCCTATTGATACGAATATATTTATAATTGCCCGTATGTTTGCATACCCAAATTCATGAATTAAATTTTCAAAATACTCCTCTTTGTCGACAATGGGTAGACAATCTTTATCTGTTTCATCCCAAGTTAAAGGTATTTCATCACTATAAAAATCAAGGAATAAAGAACTTGAGAAATCTGCCTTCCCGGATTTACATATATGCCTTTTTAAGTTTTCCCATAAAGTCCAGAAATTATTAATAAAGTAATCATTAGGATAAACTTTAAATACACTCTTACCTTTTATAAAAAAGTCTAATTCACAAATGATGGAATGCAATAAACGTTCTATTGTTTTGTAAATTCTTGCAGTTTTGTGTGGTGATTTCAGTAGGGCGAAATATTGCTCTAATATAACATTAAGGATTTGCTTAGAAATAATTGCATCTTGAATTAATAAATATTTTGAGAGATATCCATTTAATTCTGTTTTATCTTCATGAGTAGTTTGCATTATTTGATGTTCATTAGAGAGTCTATCAACTTCAGAAATAACAATTAAGTACTTTTTAACAAAATCCTTAATAAAGTTCATATGTTCTGCAAAGGAAGAGTCATAAGGAGTTAATAAAATTGCAATGACTAGATAATGTCCAACATGTGTTTTAAAATCAATTTCGCTAAAATTACTTTTGTTGATATTTTCTAAAATACTTTTTGAAATGAAATTATATTCCTCTTTTCTTCTTTGTTCAGCATTTTGAGGTTTTTTGTAATTTGTGGTTTTTTTTGATTTTTTAAAAGAAGAGTAATTTATTAGAAGCCGCCAAATCCTTGTTGCTATAATTGGATCCTGCAACCATAAATTATCTCTAAAGTCATCTATTAGATACTTTTTCTCAAAATGAACTATTGGAGAAACTAAACAACAAGTCAATAATTTTGCTAATTCTTTCTCTTCTTTGGATCCCTGTTTAAGAATTTTAAATATCAAAGAAAAAGACTTTAGAGACAGTTCTTTGTCTATTGGATTAAGACTACAAACAGAGAATGAATACCTTTCTAGTGAACTTGTATAAATATATGAGACAGAATTGATTAACACTTTTATACACCAATCTTTTTGAATGTTAGACATATTGGATAGATAATCTCTTAAACCGATGTATGCTAATGTTGCTGGCCTGTCAAACAAATATTCATATTGTCTCTTCTTACTTAAGTACAGGTATGCATTTTCCCAGTTTTTAAAATCAGTTGAAATACCTTCTTCATTTTTATATTTTTTATAAGACCAATTTGAATGACTTGCAGAAACGTTCTGCTCATCAACTTTAGGTTTGTTTAAATCAATAAATTCTTTTATTTCATTTTTGTATCCAGGCTGTATAGTTACTTCACCGGTTTCTTTATTGTATTCTCCTATTTCCCAGTTTCTAACATCTATTTCGAAAAGAGTTTTTTTCCATACAAGATCTGAATCCTGTGATTCATTTTTCAACTTATCAAATGTTGTATGTATTTCGTTATTTAATAGCCTTATATTGAATTGATAGTATATTATGAAGTCATATAATCCTCTAGGATATTTTTTTCTATGTTCTAATTGGTTATGTTCCCACATCTCTTTTTGTGCAAATGGAATTTCATTATCCATTGGGGCTAAAGATTGAGTCTCGGTAAATGCTCTTGTTGAATCCCAATAATAAAATTCTTTCACCTTCATAATAGGCAATATACATTCCTCTAATTCTTCAGGAAATGCTAAACATATACTATTTAGCACACTTGTTATTGCGACATTATTACTTTTTTCTATTAAATAGAAAAAATAATGCTTAATAAGCTTTTTACTTGTAGCATTCTTAAATCTAGCTATATACAAAAGATACTTTTCAAGGCTAATAAGAATAGAACGAAAAACTTCTGGAGTAGCCTTACCAGTACCTCGATAGGCTTGCCATAATACATATGAACCAATTTGTTCTACATTCTTTTTATCATTTATAGCAATTTGCAATTTTACAACATTATCATCTTTTGAATATTCAGATTCTGCATAATTCTCAGAGCAATAATTACAAAAATTTATTATAAAATCAAATGCTATATAGGTATTTGTCATAAGCATTTGATAAAATGGAGTCTTATATATCCCAGCAGGAAAATCTTTAATATATTCTTTTAAACCGAAATATAAATTAGTATCTATCGAGGATGGAAAGTCAAAGGAATGTTTTGGTTTTCGATGAACATATTTCCATGTTGACCAAGCTACATCACACACTTTATCAGGAAACTCTTGAACTAATTTTCTGGAATAAATACCCGACAAACAATTTCCTGAAATTTTTTCATAAAAGTCTCTTAATTTCCAATTTTCATCATTTCTTTCTAATGAGATCGATTTATCAAGTAAAGCTGATACGTAATCATTGGAAACGGGTAATAAGTTGAACAGAATAATTATTAAATCATTGTATTTACTTTTATAAAAGTTAGAAAACCAGTATTCATCTTTAATTTGAACTTGATTTAGAAAATGAATAATAATTTCTGCTACATACTTTGCTTCAAAAGGTAAATTGTCTTCTCTATATATTTTATATTCCCAATCTTTTAGGAAATTTACAATCAAACTTCTTAGGGAATCTAATTTAGAGATGTTAATTGATATATATTTTAATATTGCTTCCCAACCTGAGCCAACTGGAAATAATAGAATAGTATTATTGCTTCCTCTTTCTTTACATGTTGTCCGGATTAAATGAATACATCGTATTAAAAAACTAAAATTATCTTCACTTAATTTAGGATTTAATTCATATATTAAGTTATGAGAGTTTTCAGATTTGAATATTGCGATCAATAATTCATCAGCCCAAAATTTTTCGATTTCATTCGCATTTATTGTTTTCTTAACAAAATCAAATATTTTTTCATAATCGTCAACCAAAGAATCTTCAACCCATAATCTGAAAGCTCTGCGAATTGCGGGTTCATTACTTATTTGTTTAAAAAAATCCTCAGGATTTGGATTGTCTTCTTGTATTTTTCTAATATAACGAATCAATGCCCAGTCTTCGAGTATATCATGTGATGGAGAAAAAGAATAATTATCACCTTTTTTAATAATTATATTATCGTTTTCCAGTTCGTCTACAGCTGTTTCATCAACACTAATGGGTTCAATAAACAAACACATTTTCTTTGCTCTATCAACAGCAATTTTGATAAATGCATTCCCTCTTTTTCTAGGCATTCCTGCTTTCCTATCAGTAAAATTTTCAACAATATGATTCCATAGTTTATTCTTGAAATTAGTCAATGAAATATCAGAGAAATCTGATTTATCTTTTAATAATAGAGTTAGTGCAAAATCTAAATACTTAGGACTGATAAGAAGATGTTTAATTCTTTTGTTGGAAAGTATTGGTTTTATTTGCGGGAACTGTTGTTTTATTAAATTAAGTTCATTATCCGATAATGTTGCAATTTCAATTGGATTATTCGCTCTATCAAATCCGTATTTGAAATAAAGTAAATCAATCGCATATTTTCTAGAAGTTGCAATAATTTTAATATCAGGATATTGATTAAGAATATTATACAATTGTTTAAATGCATTCTCAGAATCACCTTCTAATAATTTTTCGAGACTATCTATGAATATGATTTTTTGAGGATTCAATGAGATACAGGATAGAATATCTTCAACAGTATCATTGATACCTAGATTAGTAAAAACATTTGCTAAATGAGGTTCATTTAGTTGGTCAGCTCGAAAAACCATTAAATGAGCAGATTTAAAACTATCTTTCAGTACATCCTTAACAATTGCAGATTTACCTACACCAGGATTTCCAGTAACAATTGTTAATCTTTGAATATTTAATGACGCTTCGATTTGTTCTTTTAACGGAAATCGATCAATATGAAATCCGTGTATTTTGTTGGATAATTGACTAAGAATTATATTACTATCTTTATGAAGTTTTTTAATAGAGGTATATAAAGGGTGTAATGCTTCTACGTTAAAATGAATATAAAAAGGTTGTTCAACCAAACTCTTCCTTGTAATT
The DNA here is from genome assembly GCA_964563105.1 of uncultured Bacteroidaceae bacterium. Lineage (GTDB taxonomy): Bacteria > Bacteroidota > Bacteroidia > Bacteroidales > CAYVTV01. The sequence goes on along the minus strand of CAZLXM010000038.1, from coordinate 26,082 downwards.
TGCCCACCATCTTTATTTAATATCGAAATAAACTCATACAATTGTGCCCAAATCTTATTTTCTGATGATTTAGATTGAGGACTTTTTGATAGTTTTATCAAGTTTAAAAAATAAGCTTTATGCGTACTATCATGATTTCCAAAATCATAAGCAAGTAATTCGAGACATCTAAAAAATAGCCAGATTTTCTCATTTGATACAACACTACCATTAGCTTTCTCAATAACTGAACTGAAAATATTAAATGTTTCTTCTTTCTTCTTAATCCTCTTAACCTCAAGTAAAAAATCAGAAGATGTACTTTTCGATTTTGCCCAGTTAATAAGGCTTTTAATATTATTCGATTCAGATTTATTTAGATTTTCTTTAATAATTAATAATCTATCCTTTTCTTTGCTAAAAATTTCTTGATTATTAAAATCGATCCACAATTGACTTATAACTTCATTAAAAGTTTTGTCTTTAGAAGTAAATGAAAACTCATGTTTAATTTGAGCAATTAGTTTGTGCGTTCCTTTTGTAGATGAACATCTTAAAAATAAATCATCTGTTTTATATCCAAGCCTAGTAGCTTGCAAAGCAATTTCTTCGATTTGGGAATCTTGAATTCCCGGTACATTCCCGTTAACTATCATAGTAGTTAAAAAGGAGGTTTGTATATACTGTTCAAAATTGGTTCCTCCTCCTCCCCTAGAAAAAACACTTCCATTATCAGTCATGATGTTTTGGATTTGAGAGTGAGGATAATTGTACTCTTTTACAAATTTCGGTTTGGAGGTCAGCCCGTACGATTTGCAAATGTATGCAATGTGTGCAAGCTTCCTGAACTGTCCCGAAGGGCAGAAGCGGGTTGGCAAAAACTAATTTTTTCTTGCACCAACCTCTAATCAATGAGCAAATTTTATCAATTCGTTTTTTCAATTTATTAATCAGGTTATTTCTTTGTAACTCGTTCTCTTAGCTTGCAGGTAACAGGAAAACAAAAACAACATCTAAGATATTTATAAAGTTTATTTATTGCAACTGATATCATCTATCATCATAAACTGTCTTGTAAAATATTTGAAAATTACCTGATTATAAGGATATTATTATATGATTTTGCACGTAATGCGATCAGCTCAGTAAATCTTATTACTTGTGGCTTTGCCCCGGAACCTGTTATATATTTAAACTCCAAAGCTGAATGAATCCAAAATAAATAACGAAGCCCTTCTTAAACTATTTTTAAAAGCGCTGTTCGCAGGAAGTTATTCAATGTTCCAAATCCAATTGATTTTGCTTAAAATTGCATTATTATTTTTAGAGCCGGAATTTTAAATTATTTTCGCATTTCACGGCTTATAGTTAAATAGATAAATATGAGAATTATTGTTTTAGCCATAGTGATTTTTATTCTGTCCCCCGAATTATTATGTCAGGAGGTAACAAAATGGAGAGGCCCTTATGCTAACGGAATATATCCTGACAAGAATTTGCTGGATAAATGGCCCGAAAATGGCCCGAAATTACTATGGAAATTTGGGGAAATGGATAAAGGATATTCATCACCGGCAATTTCAGGCGGATATATTTACATTGCCAGCATGATCGATAAAATGGGAAATTTGTTTAAGCTGGATATGAACGGAAAACAGATTTGGAAAATTGAATATGGTCCGGAATTTCATGAAAGCTATCCGGGATCCCGTGCAACAGCTACTATTGTTGGTGACAGATTATATTTTCTGAGCGGACGGGGAAAGCTTGTATGCCTTAACACAAAGGACGGTTCATTGATCTGGACTAAACATCTTGTTGACGATTTAAACGGAGTAATGAATCGTTACGGCTTTAATGAAACTATTGTGGTTGATGGCGATAAGCTCTACTGTACGCCCGGCGGAAAATCACAAAGTGTAGTTGCCCTTAACCGTTTTAGCGGTGAAATAATCTGGCGCGCAGATGGAAAAGGAGATAAGGCAGCCTATTGTACTCCCCTGATTATTGATTTGCCTGCCCGGAAATTGCTTGTTACACATACCGAATCATATATTCTGGGAATTGATACAGGCAATGGTGATTTGTTATGGGCCCATCCCTGGCCTAATCTTCGGCTTGAACATCAAAATACTCCTTTGTATTATAAAGGAAATATTTTTTGTTTTAGCGGTTACGGGAAAGGTTCCGTTATGTTAAGCCTCAGTGAAGACGGAACTTCCGTCCGGGAGAAATGGCTGAATGAAAAATTTGATAATCGAATGGGCGGCGCTGTTCTGATAGATGGTTATATTTATGGATGCGGACATAATACCCGCTACTGGCAATGTATTGACTGGGAGACAGGAAAGTTGATGTATGAATCAAAGGAATTGACAATGGGAGTGGTAATTTTTGCTGATGGAATGCTGTATTGTTCAGATGAAAAAGGAGTACTGGCTTTGGTTGAACCTGATCCTTCCGGATTTAATATTGTAAGCCGTACTGTCATTAAAGATGGCAGCGGCCCGCTATGGGCACATCCGGTAATTCACCACGGAATTCTTTATGTGTCGCGTGGTAATTCTTTAATGGCCTATGAAATTAAATGAGATAACAGAACTGCCATAATAAATTGTTACATTAAAACTTACCTGTACTCAGCTGAAAATTTTTTAACATAATTTTAACACAATAATTCTTCTAATTTTTAACGCCCCTGGCAAAAAATTGGGCTAATTAAGCTATTTTTACACTTTTTTAACATAACTGCATATGAACAGCAAAATTCTGACAAGTATTATATTTGTTTTGTTTAGTGTGCAATATCTCTTTTCGCAGGAGCCAACCCGCTGGCGGGGTCCGGAAGCGAATGGAAATTATCCCGATAAAGGCCTTTTAAAACAATGGCCTCAGGATGGGCCTGAAATTCTCTGGTCATTTGAGGAACTTGGTCAGGGGCATTCCTCACCCTCAATTTCCGGGGGATATATTTATATTCCCACCATGTTTCAAGATAAAGGCTATATTTTTAAACTTAATATGGACGGTAAACTTATCTGGAAAGTTGAATACGGGACTGAATTCACCGAAAGCTATCCGGGTGCCAGGGCAAGTGCTACTATTGCAGGCGATTTGCTTTATATTCTTAGCGGCATGGGCAAACTGGTTTGCATGAATACTGCCGACGGTAAAGTGGTATGGAATAAGGATGTTTTCAGGGATTTTGACGGTTTAAATATTCGTTGGGGATTAAATGAAACTTTGGTTGTGGATGGAGATATACTCTACTGTACCCCGGGAGGAAAAAAATATAATATTATTGCACTTAATCGCATGACCGGCGAACTGATATGGGCATCTCCGGGTGTTGGTGAAAAATCAGCCTATACTACTCCGCTACTGATTAAATTCCCTTCCCGTGCCCTTCTGGTTACTCATTCAGAATCACATATTTTGGGAATTGATTCATCAAATGGAAAGGTGCTATGGAATTATCCCTGGCCAAATGAGTATTCAGTTCATGCCAATACACCTCTTTACCACAATAATATGCTCTTTTGCTTTAGCGGATATGGACAGGGATCAATAATGTTTGAACTTAAAAATGACGGACTTGGCTTTACAAAGAAGTGGGAAAACAAATCATTTGACAGTCGCATTGGCGGTGCTGTCCTTGTAAACGGATATATTTACGGATCAGGTGATACAGACCGTTCATGGCAATGCCTCGATTGGAACAGCGGTAAACGTATGTATTCATCAACCGAAATTGCCAAAGGAGTCGTAATTTATGCCGACGGCATGCTTTACCTCTACAGCGAAAGGGGCGAACTGGCCCTCGTTAAAGCAGAACCTTCAGGATTTAAAGTGATAAGTAAAACGAGGGTAAGCAAAGGCAGCGGGCAACACTGGCCGCATCCTGTTATACATGAGGGCATATTATATATCCACAGGGGATCTGCTTTAATCGCATATAAAATAAAATAGCTCCGGATATCCTGAAAGTTTTAAAAAGAATAATTTAATCTGTTTTTTATTATAGTGCCATTTTATGATAATAGTAAAGGAGTTAATGATAAAAGTTCATACGGAAATGTTTCAGATTTTTTTAAATTCCATATTTGAAAATAATAAGTATTTGAATATCAATAATTTTAATTTAATAAAAGCAAAAAGAATTATAAACCGGCCATTTTTAAGGGTTCAAACAATACTTAAATTCTTTACCCTGATCCTGCTTATTAATAGCTTTTCTTTATCCTGTAAAAGTCAGCAGGAAATATCCCAATGGCGCGGCCCATTTCGTAACGGGACTTATCCCGGTGTCAATCTTAAAACCTCATGGCCGGAGGCTGGTCCGCCCCTTATTCTTCATATTAAAGGATTTGGAGAAGGGCATTCTTCACCGGCTATCTATGGTGGAAATATATTCCTTAGCGGTAAAAAAGACAGTTTTGATATAATGTATGCTTTTGATATGAATGGTAATAGCTTGTGGGAAACAATTTATGGCAGGAGCTGGTATGCAAGTTATCCCGGTTCGCGAAATACACCCTTCATTGAAAATAACCGCATATATATTTCATCAGGAATGGGTGAAGTGGTTTGTATGGATGTTCCGACAGGAAATATAATCTGGAAAAAAGACCCGCATGCTGAATTCGGTGGTGAATTTGGTACCTGGGGAATGGCTGAATCTGTTTTGCTTACGGATAAAGGCGTAATAAGTAGTGTTGGCGGAAAGGATGCTACAGTCGTTGCACTTAAAAAAGAAAATGGTGAATTATTGTGGAAAACTGTTTCTACTGGTGAAAAGCGGACTTATGTTTCTCCATTGCTGATTGAAAGAAATGGTAAGAAAATTATTATTTCAGTAATGACTGATAATATCCTGGGAATTGATCCTGATAACGGAGAAATCCTTTGGAAGTTTGACCTTGAAAAAGAATTAGCCCTTTCGGGAAGCCGGCGTAGCAGGATTTATGCAAATACTCCCCTGTATAAAAATGGAGAACTTTTTTATACCAGTGGTTATAATGACCTCTCTGTTATGTTATCTCTTTCTGAGGACGGGCGTTCCGTAAAAATGAAATGGAAAAATGATGTCCTTGATACACATCATGGAGGTGTAGTTGAAGTAAATGGCTATATTTATGGTTCGAACTGGTATTCCAACAATGAAGGAAAATGGGTGTGCCTCGAATGGGAAACGGGAAAAGTAATGTACGAAGCAGAATGGTATAATAAAGGATCAATTATATATGCCGATAATCATCTTTATTGCAGGGAAGAGAAACGCGGAAATATTGCACTTGTTCCGGCTAATCCTTCCGGATTTAATGTTAGCAGCGAATTTCGGCCCGAATCGGGACGTCCGCCATTTTGGTCACATCCTGTAATTCATGGCGGAAAATTATTCATCCGCCAGGGGCAGGAATTACTGGTTTATGATATTCAAAAATAATATTTTTGAGATTCAGGATTGACAATATTATCAGATTCGTGCTTCTTATTGCCGGGTTTATTTCACTTGCATGGTGGGTGATCAAAGATCCTTCTTATTCCCATATCCTGCGGGTGCCCGGAATGGATAACAGGGGAAAAGGGTTTGCTTCAGAGGAAGTGATTAAGATCGGTGAACATTTTGAATCCTTTGGAACCCCCGTTTCCGACTTAAAGGAAACATGGCCCAGGTTCAGAGGAAAAGAATTTGATAATATCAGTAAATCATCAGTAAAACTCATAGATAAATTTGATGCCCGGGGACCAAAAATTAAATGGACAGTAGAAACAGGGGAAGGGCACGGGGCAGCAGCAATTTATGAAGGAGTTGTTTATTTTATTGATTATGATGAGGATATAAGAGCTGATATGCTCCGAAGCTTTTCACTTGAAGATGGCAAAGAATTATGGAGAAGATGGTATAAAGTTCATGTTAAGCGTAATCACGGAATGTCAAGAACTGTGCCCGCAGTTAATGAAAACTATATTGTAACAACCGGTCCAAGGGCTCATATTATGTGTGTAAAGAGAGAAACAGGTGATTTCCTGTGGGGGATCGATATTGAAAAAGAGTATGAGACAGAAATTCCTTTATGGTACACCGGACAATGTCCTGTGATATATAATGATAAAGCAATTATCGCTACCGGAGGAAAAGCTCTGATGATTGCCGTGGATTGTGCAAGCGGTGAAATCATCTGGGAAACACCCAATATTAACAACTGGAAAATGTCTCATTCTTCTATTATGCTTTATGAATTTGGAGGAAGGAAAATGTTTGTATATAGTGCTTTTGGGGGTGTGTGCGGAATTGCTGCAGATGGTAGTGATGAAGGTACTGTTTTATGGGAATCCTCTGAATGGAATAATAAAGTCATTGCTCCTTCTCCGGTCTGTATGCCTGATGGAAAAATATTCCTTACTGCCGGATATGGAGCCGGAAGTATGATGATCCGCCTTATTGAACAAAATGGCAAATTCAGGGTAGAGGTGCTTCAGGAATTTCCGCCAAGAGACGGACTGGCTTCAGAACAACAAACTCCAATCTATTATCTTGGAAAATTATTCGGAATAGAGCCAAAAGATGCTGGGGCCCTTAGGAATCAACTGGTTTGTTATGACCCTTCTGATGTAACAAAAGTAATCTGGTCAAGCGGCTCAACAGCAAGATTTGGCCTGGGCCCATACATTATTGCCGATAATAAGATGTTTATACTTAGTGATGACGGCACTTTTACAATTGTTAAACCGGATATAAGGACTTATATTCAACTTGACCAGCTTAAACTTTTTGACGGTACTGATGCATGGGGGCCTTTTGCCATTGCAGACGGCTATATGGTCCTCAGGGACTCAAAAAATATGATGTGCCTGGATTTAAGGGCAAATTAACGGCTGATTTATAAAAAAGTATGTGGATAAGAAAATATTGGAAATTAAAAAACACAAATAGAAAACTATAATAAAACGCATTGCAGGTTATACTAAATATTAATACTTTAGGACTAAAAAAGTAAAAAATTAAAAATGAACAATACTGTTATAAAAATATTATTGTTGCTCCTTTTCCTGGCACTGATGGCTGTTGTAGCCTGGGAAATTATTTCGAAACGTCCTGACCGTAGCTCCGGAAATCCCTGGGAATATAATGTTGATGAATTTATGAAGACAGGGGATACTTCTCTTATAAAATATAATGAGATACTGAATATTCAGCTTGATTCTGCTGAATATAAAGGGATTTCTTATTCCGCAGGAAAAATTTATATTGCAGGGAACAATTTTTTACAGGTAATAAGTCCTCAGGGAAAAGAGTTGTACCACAAAGAATTAATGAATCCTCCATTTGCTATGACAGTTTCGGGGGATATGATCTTTATAGCATTTTCCGATCGAATTTTCAGTTATAGCACCGATGGTGATGAAATCCACAACTGGGAAATTTATGGTGAGAACGTTCTTGTCACTTCATTAAAAGCATTTGAAGATCTTTTATTTGTTGCAGATGCGGCAAACAGGCGTGTATTAAGATATAAAACAGATGGTGAGTTTCTTGGCTATTTTGAAGGCAAGTCTGAAGCAGACCAGTTGCATGGATTTATTGTACCCAGTGGCTATTTCGATCTGGATATAAGTGAGGATGGTGAATTATGGGTTGTTAACCCGGGAAAGCATTCCCTTGAACATTATTCCCATCAGGGTAAAATGTTAAGATCATGGGGCAAAGCTTCATTCACGTATGAAGGTTTTTCAGGCTGTTGTAATCCTGCACAAATGGCCATTCTACCGGATGGGTCTTTTGTAACCAGCGAAAAAAATATTGTACGGATTAAAGTTCATAAAGCTTTTGGAGATGTTTACGGATATGTTGCCCCTCCTGAAAAATTTGAAAATGCTACTTATGCACCTGATATAACAGTAACTCCGGAAGGAATAATCTATGCCCTCGATTTCAATACAAATAAAATCAGGGTATTCCAGCATAAGTAGTCGGAATAATATGGAAATATATTTTAAAATTACGATAAGCCGGAAATAAAGATATGCATAAATTATGGACAGAAATGTTTTTATAAAGAATATCGGCCGTGTCTTTTTCCTGGGGGCATTTGCTTCCGTTACGGCATATCTGGGAATGAACGGAAGAATTTCCCCTCCCGGGAATTGTGAAAAAAATCAATATTGTGAGAAATGTGGCAGTTTTTTAAAATGTAATTTACCCCGGGCCATAGAACAAAGAAATTATGGAAAATCAAAGATCATTTAAAAGAAGAGAATTCGTCAGGCAGGGAATGCGGGTTACCCTTGGGCTGGGGGTTGCTTCTTTAGGGGCTTTTGCTTTCAGGCATTCCACCACTGAAAAATGGGTATGGCAGATCGACCCTTTTAAGTGTACCCAGTGTGGCAGATGTGCTACTGAATGTGTAAAGACACCTTCTGCAGTCAAATGTGTTCATGCTTACGACCTTTGTGGCTATTGCGACCTCTGCGGAGGTTACTTTAAACCAAATACCAAAGAACTTGAAACAGGGGCAGAATATCAGCTTTGCCCGACTGCTGCCATAGAAAGGAAGTTTATTGAAGAACCTTATTTTGAATATGTTATTAATGAAGACCTTTGTAACGGATGCGCTAAATGTGTTAAAGGTTGTTCGCAATTTGGCAATGGTTCACTGCACTTGCAGATAAGACATAATTTGTGCGACAATTGTAATGAATGTGCAATTGCACGGGTGTGCCCTTCAGATGCAATAAAAAGGGTTCCTGCAAGTGAACCTTATATTATAAAAGGTGATTTTGAGGCGGCATCTGAGAGTTAAGAAAAATAAATTATGAAGAATTGGATTAAAATTATCATATTGTTTATATCACTGGGAATTACCGGAATGCTACATGGCCAGCAACGCTTCCCTAAACCTGAGTTTGACAGCGGTTACGTACAGCCTTCTCCCGAAACCCCGGAACCGAGGGCAACATTTATGGAATATGTTGATCTCACCGTTTTATTGATTGTACTTTCATTAGCTTCCTGGCTTGCCATACGAAAACGTTCCAGAAAGGGGATACTTTGGCTCTCAGTTTTTTCCCTGCTCTATTTCGGATTCTACCGTGAAGGATGTATATGTTCAATAGGGACTATCCAAAATATGGTGCTTACCTTTTTCGATCCGGCATATTCAATATCCTTAACTGTGCTGCTGTTTTTTATGCTTCCATTGATTTTTGCATTGTTTTACGGACGTGTTTTTTGTGCCGGGGCATGCCCGCTTGGTGCAATACAGGATCTCCTTATTGTTAAACCTGTATCAGCTCCTCCATGGGTAAATAAAACTCTTGGATTTATTCCCTATGTTTATCTTTCACTGGCTGTTTTATTTGCTGCTACCGGAACCGATTTTATAATTTGCCGCTTCGATCCTTTTGTCGGTTTTTTCCGGATGGATGCCCAGTTCTTAATGATACTTCTCGGCATAATTTTTCTGATCTCGGGTATGTTTTTTGCCAGGCCCTATTGCCGTATCTTTTGCCCTTATGGTGTATTGTTAAGCTGGATGTCACGCTTTTCAAAATCACATCTCTCCATTACCCCGTCCGAATGCATTCAATGTCATCTGTGTGCAAATTCTTGTCCTTTTGATGCCATTGACTTTCCTACCGACGAAAAAGAACGCCCTGCATTAAGCAGCTTATCAAACATGAGGAAATTTCTAATTTATGCGTTAATTATCCCGGTATGGATACTGGCAGGCGGATTTATAGGATCAAAAGCACATATTTATCTTTCAAAAGCACACTCAAAGGTATATCTGGCAGAATTGATGATTTCACGTCCGGAATTGAAAGAAGATATCGACAATTTAGATATACAGGCATTCCTCCAGTCAGGACAGTCAATGGATGAGCTCGTTGATGAAGCTAAGGCGATCAGGTCATCATTTTATTCCGGTGGCCGGATTGTTGGTGCCTTTCTGGGCCTTGTACTGGGTGTAATGCTGATGAACCAGTTAATATTTAGAAGAAGAGTTGATTATGAAGCTAATAAAAGTAATTGTTTCAGTTGTGGCAGATGTATGGATTATTGTCCGGTGGGAAAAGATTTAAAAAAATAAGTATAAAAGATATGAACCTGGAACAAAAAATAAAACTTTCCCGTGACATAATGATTATTTCGGGTATCTTTTGTGCTTTCACGGCTATACTATTATTACTTAACGTAATGCAATTATCACGCTATGAGCCTTTGGACAGCGTGGCTTTACAAAGTCTGGTCGACCGCCTTGCATCTGACCCTGATAATGAAGCTTTAAAACAGGATATCAGAAATCTCGATTTTTTGGCAAGAAAAGCACATTTCACTTCTGAATGGCAGATAAAAACGGGTTCATGGCTACTATTTAGCGGATCAGTTATATTCGCCCTCGCTTTATGGTTTAAGCGCAAATTACAGTCAAAAATTGAAAAACCTGTATTATCTGATCAGGCTGTTCTCCCCGCAAGATTAATCACCCAAAGATGGCTGCTGTTTTCCGGGCTTATTTTTATGCTGATTGCCCTTGCAGCTTCATTTTTCAGTACAGACTATTTAAGTATGTATCAGCCGGAGACTGTTGAATTGCCAAAAACACCGGGCGAAACAGTGCAAGTTCTTACAATTACTAAAAGCGAAATTGAAAAGGAAACTCCGGAACCTGAAGTAACAAAAAAGGATGATGTTAATACCATCGCAGTTGATACGACTGAAACTGTCACTGAAGTTAAGAAAGAAGAAAAAGTTCTTGTTGGATTAAGTCCTGACGAGATTAAAAAACAACATAATAGTTTTCGCGGGCCAAACGGATTGGGAATTTCAGCCTGGACTAAAATTCCGGTTGACTGGAATGCCAAAGAAGGGAAGAACGTGCTGTGGAAAACAGCGATCCCGAAGCCGGGTTTTAATTCACCTGTAATCTGGGATAACTCGGGAGCTGATGAAGCTGTGCGTATAGTTTATTGCATTGATAGAAATTCCGGTAAGATACTGTGGGAACAGGAGGCTTCCGGAATTCCTGATTCTCCTTCCACTCCGCCTGATGTTACGGATGATACAGGGCTTGCGGCTTCAAGCCTGGCAGTTGACGGAACAGCTGTCTATGCAATATTTGCTACAGGTGATCTTATTGCTTTCGACATGGAAGGGAAGCGCCTTTGGGCCAGGAACCTGGGGGTGCCCGATAATCATTACGGACATTCCTCCTCACTCCTGGCCTGGAATAATAAATTATTTGTACAATATGACAGCAATAAAGGAGGGCGGCTTCTCTCAATAAATACTTCCAACGGTAACTCATTGTGGGATGTCAGGCGAAATAACAAAATTTCCTGGGCTTCCCCCATATTAATATCTTTGGATGGAAAATATCAGCTAATTACTTCAGCCGATCCGACAGTTGCCGCACATGATCCTGAAACCGGAAATGTACTCTGGTCTGTAGAATGTATGACGGGTGAAGTCGGACCTTCCCCGGTATTCGCCGACGGACTTGTTCTTGCTGCAAATGAATATGCACAACTTGTTGCCATACAGCCCGGATCAGAACCCTCCATTCTATGGGAAGACAATGAATATCTTCCCGAAGCTTCCAGCCCTGTGGCCTATAAAGGATTATTATACCTGGCTACAAGTTATGGGGTAATTGCATGTTATGACATCAGAACCGGTGAAAAATATTGGGAACACGATACTTCCAGGGGATTTTATTCATCTCCCGTTATTGCTGAAGGGAAAGTATATGTCATTGATCTGGGAGGTGTAATGTATATATTTAAAGCTGATAAAGAGAAAACATTAATATCTCAGCCGGTATTGGGTGAAAATGCCTATGCCACACCTGCTTTTTCCGATGGAAGAATATATTTAAGGGGAGAGAAAAATCTTTTTTGTATTGGAGTTAAATAATTGATTATGCAGTTTTCTGTTGAAGATATTGACCTGATTATAAAGGAATGTGGATTTAAAAAAGAAGCAGTAATACCTATATTGCAGGCAATACAGGGACGTTATAATTATTTGCCGGAGAAAGCTTTGAAAAGAGTGTGCGAGATCACGGAGATTACCCCGGACTTAATTTTTGGAGTGGCAAGTTTTTATTCACAATTCCGCTTTAACCCGACAGGTAAACATCTTATAAAAGTATGTACCGGAACTGCATGTCATGTAAAAGGTGCGGTCCGTGTTTATGATGCTTTCAAAAGGGAGTTAAATCTTGGTCATGACCAGAATACTGATAAAAAAGGTTTATACACCATTGAAAAGGTTAATTGCCTGGGTTGTTGCACACTTGCCCCTGTTGTTCAGATAGATAATGTTACTTATGGCCATGTAACAACAGGGCAGATTGCTGCTATTTTGCGCGACTTTGAAACTCAGTTTACAAAGGGCGGAAAAAGGATATTTAAAAAAGGAAGCGGTGAGCCGATAAAGGGAGAAATAAGGGTTGGTCTGGGCTCATGCTGTGTAGCAAGCGGAAGCGAAGTTGTTCATGAAAAAGTTGTTGAAACAATACATGATCTCCGGCTGGATGTAAAACTGAAACATGTGGGCTGCGTTGGCATGTGCCACCAGGTACCCCTGATGGAAGTTATTCCCGATGGTAAAGAGCCGGCCCTTTATGCAAAAGTAAATCCTCTTGATGTAAAAAGTATTATTGAAAAACATTTTCAGCCTGCCGGCTTCTTTAAACGTTTAAGTAATAAGTTTGAAAGTATAATAGAAAAAGTACAGTATGATTCCGGCTGGAATGGTGTTGAAAGCTATGCCCTGAATGTACGTGATAAACATGTTTCATTATTCCTTGGAAAACAGATTCCTGTTGCAACTGAATTCAGAGGTGTTTTGAATCCGCTTGACATAGACGAGTACATTAAAAAGAAAGGCTTCGCTGCCTTAAAGTTATGTCTTAGCGAGCTGTCACCACAAGATATTGTGGATGAGATAATTAAAAGCGGATTAAGGGGCAGGGGAGGGGCAGGGTTTCCTTCTGGGGAGAAATGGCAACTCGTGGCTAATCAGAATTCAGCTGTCAAATATGTTATATGTAACGGGGATGAAGGTGATCCTGGTGCATTTATGGATAGAATGTTATTGGAATCATATCCATACAGGGTGATTGAGGGAATGACCATTGCTGCCAGGGCTACAGGTGCTGCCGAAGGGATATTTTATATCAGGGCCGAGTATCCGCTGGCTATTTCACGTATTACACAGGCTTTAGAAATTTGCAGGCAAAAAGCCTTCCTGGGAAAAAATATCATGGGAAGTGATTTTTCATTTGATATCAGAATTTATAAAGGTGCCGGGGCATTTGTATGCGGAGAGGAAACAGCCCTGATCGCATCAATAGAAGGTAACCGCGGGTTCCCCTCTTATCGTCCTCCATTCCCTGCTGAATCAGGATTATGGGATAAACCAACTCTTGTAAACAACACTGAAACCCTGGCACAGGTTCCCTACATTATTTATCATGGTCATAAAAAGTTTAGCAGTATAGGGACTCAGGGTTCGCGGGGCACAAAGGTATTTTCCCTTGCCGGAAAAATTAACCGGGGAGGCTTAATTGAGGTGCCAATGGGAATAACTATAAGAGAGGTGGTGGAGGAGATCGGGGGAGGGGTGCCTGATGGAAAAAAATTTAAAGCTGTTCAGATCGGGGGGCCTTCAGGTGGCTGTATCCCTGAATGGCTTGCTGATACAAAAGTTGATTTTGATTCCCTGAAAGAAGTTGGGTCAATGATGGGTTCAGGTGGTTTTGTCGTCCTGGATGAGTCAGACTGTATGGTAGATATTGCAAAGTATTTTCTCTCCTTCACACAGAATGAATCATGTGGGAAATGCACTTTTTGCAGGATCGGGACTAAACGTATGCTTGATATACTTGAAAAAATAAGTTCCGGACAGGGGAAAGAAAGTGACCTCAAAGACCTTGAAGATCTTGCAGAATGGACAGCTAAGGGCAGCCTGTGCGGTTTAGGCAAAACTGCCCCCAATCCTGTATTATCAACTCTAAAATATTTCAGGCATGAGTATGAAGAACATATAAAAGGCAAATGTCCTGTAGGAAAATGTAAGGATTTGATCACTTATTTTATTACAGATGATTGTATCGGTTGTACAAAGTGCTATCAGGATTGTCCTTCCGGTGCAATTCCTTTCACACCGCATGAAATCCATGTGATCGATACTGAGAAATGTATAAAATGTGATGCCTGCAGGCTTGTTTGCCCGGTGGATGCCGTGATTACCAAATAAAGTATTTAATGATAAAAATAAAAATAGATAATAAAATCATTGAGGTAGAAGAGGGCAGCCTGTTACATAATGCTGCCCGGAAAGCCGGTGTTGAAATACCTGTTATGTGTTGGTATGAAGGCACAGGGCATTTTACATCGTGCATGGTTTGTGTTGTTAAAGACAAGGAAAACGGCAGGCTTATCCCTTCATGCTCCGTTAAGGTTCGTGAAGGGATGGATATTATTACCAATGACCCGGAGATTCGTGAATTCAGAAAAACTGCCCTGGAACTTTTGCTCAGTGAACATATAGGTGAATGTGAAGCTCCATGTAAATTAAGCTGTCCTGCAGGAATGGATATACCCCTGATGAACCGCCTGCTTGCTGATGGTAAATTTCAGGAAGCCCTGGAGGTAGTCAGGAAAGATATTGCGCTTCCTTCAGTGCTGGGGCGTATATGTCCTGCACCCTGTGAAGGAGCATGCAGAAGGAAGTCCATTGACGGGGCAGTCTCTATCTGCCTGCTGAAAAGATTTGCCGGAGATAATAATTTAAACGGGGAAGAATTGTACCAGGCTTCCGTCTCTGATAAAAAACCTTACAGAATTGCTATTGCAGGAGCCGGCCCGGCCGGTTTGTCCGCAGCTTATTACCTTCAGTTAAGAGGTTACAGCTGTGATGTTTTTGAGGCTTCATCAATACCCGGAGGTGCCGTCAGGACATCCATATCAGATGAAGTATTGCCGAAATCTGTTTTGGACAAAGAAATAAAGATAATTGAAAATACGGGTGTTCAGTTTAAACTGAATCATACTATTGATAAACATGGATTTAAGGAGTTATTGAATATTTATGATGCTTTTATTATTGCCTGCCGGCTTGAGGAAGATGAAATTGCGGAGTGGGGGCTGGAGTTTTCAGGTACGGGGATAAAAGCTGATAAAAAAAGCTATCAGACAAATATAAAGAAAGTTTTTGCCGTCGGGAGTGCCCTTCGTCCTTCAAAGCTGGCAATCCGCTCATTGGGACAGGGGAAAGAAGCTGCATTTAGTGTTGAACAATTTCTAAATAACGAAAACGTAATCGGTGAGCCTATAATGTTCAATTCCAGATTTGGGAGGCTTTTTAGTGAAGAATACGATGAATATCTTAAAGAGTCTGTTGTTGCAGACCGAATTTCTCCTGCAGGAGGATTAAGTGCCGGATTTACCCCGGAAGAAGTAATGAATGAAGCAGCCCGTTGCCTCAGGTGCGACTGTCGGGGGAAGGATGACTGTCTCCTTCGTATTTATGCTGATTCTTATGGAGCTGATCAAAAGCGCTTCGCTTCTGCACATAGAAAAATGATCAAAAAATTTGATCAGCATGATATTGTTATTTATGAACCCGGGAAATGTATAAAATGTGGCAGATGTGTAAGAATTACCGCTATAAAAAAAGAAAAGACAGGATTTACATTTATAGGCAGGGGATTTAATGTTGAAATCGGGGTCCCCTTTAATGAAGAATTACGAAATGCTTTAACAACTACAGCCTATGAAGTTGTAGAAGCCTGTCCTGTTGCTGCACTTGAATTAAAAACAAGTTCAAACTCACAGAATTTATCACACACTTCCCCTGTTAATCCTGTAAGTTCTGCATTGAACCCTTCTTCACCAATCCCGGATAATGAAATTCAGGCACAAGGAAAATCAGGTAATTCCGATGGTATTTCTTTTATATTTCCGATTCTATTATTTTTAATAAGCCTGTTTTTCACAGGCAATTTATTCGCTCAGGATAAAACTTCATGGCCAATTTTCAGGGGAGATCCGGAACTTAGAGGGATCAGTCATGCTAATTTACCGGTTTCACCAAAATTATTGTGGTCATATAAAGCAGATGACGGAATAAAAGCTCCTCCCGTAATTTCCAAAGATATAATTATTACAGCTTCAGTTAAAGGGACAGTTCTTGCATTGAATCTTAAGGGTGAGCCGCTGTGGAAATTTGAAAGTCCTAATAGCATAGAAGCTTCTGCACTGATCTATAATAATATTGTTTATATAGGCGACCTGGATGGAACTCTCTTCGCCCTCGATCTTAATTCGGGTAAAGAGCTATGGAAATATAGTGCAGACGGTCAAATAATGGGCTCCCCCAATATTCATCGTTCGGGGTCAAATATTTCATTAATTATCGGAAGTTATGACTACTATCTCCATTGTGTTGACGGGCAGACGGGTAAACTCAAATGGAAATATGAGTCAGATAACTTTATTCACAGCACAGCGGCAATAAGCGATAACAAAGCTATTTTTGGAGGGTGCGACGGATTTTTGCACATTGTGGAAATTAATACAGGCAAATTAAAGAACAAAATTGATCTGGCTACTTATATAGCAAGTTCTGCTACCACCGGTAATGGTTATGCATATATTGGGGATTATGACGGACAATTTACCGGGGTCAGCCTTAATGAGGATAAAATAATCTGGCAGTTCACCAATGAAAACTCTCAGCTCCCTTTTATAGCTTCTCCCTCTTTATATAAAAACTATATTATCGCCGGGGGAAGAGATAAACATCTTTATTGTCTGGATAAAAACAATGGAAAGCTTATTTGGAAATATAATACAGGGAGCAGGGTGGATGCATCTCCTGTTATAATCAGCGATAAAGCAGTGGTGGCTAACATGAGGGGAGATTTGCTGATCATTGACATTCAAAGCGGAAAACCATCCTGGTCCTATGAGTTGGGAACCCCTGTCAGCGGAAATCCTGCCGTGATAGATAATATTATAATCGTTGCCGCAGATGACGGAAGAATATATTGTTTCGGCGAATGATAAATTTTGTGTTACAGCCTCTTGCATGAGGCCGGAAGTCCGTTAACAACAGCACTGAATAAAATTATATTATCTTTGGTTCCGTAATGAACATTTTCATGACCTCATGTGGATATTTTATTTAAATTTTTAATATATGACTATTTTACAGATTATTCCCGGTTCCGGCGGAAGCTTTTATTGCGGAAATTGTCTGCGCGACAGTAAATATATTGATGCCTTCAAAGCGCAGGGCCATGAGGTTATTAAAATCCCGATGTATCTTCCTCTTTTTGGTGATGAACATGATATTACTGATATTCCGGTTTTCTACGGAGCAGTGAGCATTTATCTCAAGCAGATGTTTCCCTTATTTCGCAAAGCTCCGGCCTGGTTCGATAATTTGCTGAATTCAAAACCTGTATTAAAACTGGCAGCCGGATTTGCAGGTTCTACCAGGGCAAAGGGACTGGAAGAGATGACAGTTTCGATGCTGCTGGGTGAAGAGGGACAGCAAAAAGAAGAACTCGACCGTATGGTTGACTGGATATCTGAACATTTAAAACCCGATGTGATCCATATTTCTAATGCCCTTTTACTCGGCCTGGCTAAGCGATTGAAAGAAAAGATCAAAGTCCCGCTATTCTGCTCCCTTCAGGATGAAGACACCTGGGTGGATGTAATGAAACCTTCATCCAGGGAAATGGTATGGAAACTGATGGAAACCAAAGCTGCCGATGTAGATGCATTTATCGCTGTTAGTGATTATTACAAAGATATGATGCAAAAGCTTATGAATATTCCTGAAGAAAAACTCCACAGGGTATATATCGGAGTTGACCCGGAAGATTATGAATTCATTTCTTCTTCTGAAAAGAATAGAACCATTGGTTTTATTTCCCGTGAATCTTATGAAAACGGACTGGATATTCTTGTTGATGCTTTTATTGATCTTCGCGGCAGAAAAGGATTTGATGATGTTAAGCTTGTAATTACCGGAGGATCAACAGGTGATGATTCGAAATTAAATAAGGAAATAAAACGAAAGGTTAAAAAAGCAGGCCTGTCTGATGAAGTCATTTTTCATAAAGATTTTGAAGAAGAAGGCTCCAGGGAATTTTTTAAAAAGGTTTCTGTTATTTCTGTTCCGGTCAGACAGGGTGAAGCCTTCGGGATATATCTTCTTGAATCTATGGCTTCAGGAATACCTGTTGTACAACCTGCACTCGGCGCATTTCCCGAGATTGTTAAATCGTCCGGGGGAGGGATGCTTTATGAACCAAATATTTCTTCAAATCTGGCCGATTCACTTGATACTCTTCTTTCCAATCCTGATATGTTGAAAAAATTAAGTGAAGATGCAAGAAAGGGAGTCGGGAAATCTTTTAACATACACAATCATGCTGCTGAAATGGTGCAAGTTTATGAGAGTGTATTAAAAAAATGAATTAAAAGGATATGCTGCTTCAACTTGAAGGAATAACCAAAAGTTATGGTTCGCCGGAAAACCGTAATCTGCGTAAAGTACTGAATGGCGTCTCATTGGAAATAAAAGAAGGGGAGAGTATTGCTATTCTGGGGCCTTCCGGTTCGGGTAAAACGACTTTGCTCAATATTATCGGATCCCTGGATCAGCCTGATTCGGGAAAAGTCATTTATAAAGGAAGTGAGATTAATTTATTTTCCGGATCACAAAAGGATGAATACAGAAATAAGCAGATAGGCTTTATTTTTCAGTTTCATTATCTTCTCCCGCAATGTACCCTTCTTGAAAATCTGCTGATCCCGACTTTAAACCTGAAAGACAGGAATGAAAGAAAATATCATCTTGAGCATGCAATTAAACTAATGGAGCGGATTGGCCTTTCGGACCTTAAGGATCAAAAGCCCGGCCAGTTGTCCGGCGGAGAATGCCAAAGAACAGCAGTGCTGCGAGCTATGATAAATTCTCCCTCAATTCTTCTGGCTGATGAGCCAACAGGGGCCCTTGACTCTGAAAATGCTGATCGCCTCGCTGATCTTTTGCTTGAACTTAACAGTAGCGATAAAGTTGCACTTATTGTGGTTACACATTCAAAAAGCCTGGCATCTAAGATGAGCAGGATATATGAATTAAGAAATGGCATTCTTGTGGATCAAAATGACAAATGAATCTCCATGTACTACCGTTCACAACAAGAAAATGAAAATATTTGGGGGTTCCGTTCATGTTCAAGTAAGCTTTTGGATAAAGTAAGATTTCTTCATTAATATGACCACCTGGAAACTTATATATTATCACCGGAAAAATCTGGCCGTAATATTTGGGATTGCTGTTAGTGCCACTGTAATTACCGGATCCTTAATTATTGGTGATTCAATACAATACAACTTAAACCGGATTGTTGATCTTCGTCTTGGCACAATTAATTATGCAGTAACAACAGGGGAAAGGTTTGTAACATCGAAGCTTGCGGAATCGATACAGAATGATTTTAATGTAGCACTTGCCCCTGTTTTGGTTTCAGATGGTATTGCTGTTTCCGGAGGAGGTGAATCACGGGTAAATAATGTACAGATCCTGGGTGTGGAAAAATCATTTGATAAGCTATTTGGCTTTAGGTCGTTTTACGCTGCTTTGGGGCATGATGAAGCAATAATAAGTAAAAATCTTGCCGGACGTTTGAATTTAAAGGAAGGGGATGAATTTCTGTTACGGATCCGAAAAGTAAGCCTGATACCATTGAATGCTCCCTTTGTTGTTGATGAGGTACCCGTGGTATCTTCACGTTTTGTAATTAAAGCTGTAGCTGATGAAGATCAGATGTCAGGGTTTAATCTCAGAATTTCGCAGACCAGTCCTTTTAATGTATTTATTTCATTAGAATCGCTCAATAATTTATTGGAACTTAATGATAAATCAAACCTCCTGGTCATTTCCGCCAGTTCATTATCAGTTGATTCTATTTATGCTGCAATACAGAAAAACTGGTCCCTGGATGATACCGGTCTTTATATCAGAGAACTAAATGAAAGCAATGAATATGAAGTTCTCTCTGAAAGGGTTTTTCTCGATATGCCTGTAATAAATGCACTCAAAGCTTTTCCTGTTTCCGGCGAATTTGTACTTACTTATTTTGTGAATGATATTTCAAATAAGTCTGCAGAAAACCGTAACTATTCGACTTTCGATATCGAAGAAAGTATTCCTCTTAATCGTTTTAATGCATTATTCAGCAATATCAACCCTTCGTTTTCTCTGGTAAATACTTCCTTTAACGGTATCACAGCTTTATCTTCAGTAATCAATACAGCTTCTCCTGAAATAAAAAGTGATCCTGTTTTAACAGCCCTGCCTGAAAAGCCGGATAAAGCGGTCATGAAAAAAGTATCGGGACAATCTACACCCTATTCTTTTATATCTACTTTACCTGACAGCCTGATTGCTGATAATGAAATTATTGTTAATTCATGGCTTGCTGAAGACCTGAATATTGCTGCAGGTGATACTCTGTTTATAAAATATTATACTGTAGGCCCTTTACGGCGACTGACAGAGTCGGGACAGGAATTTATTGTGAAGGATATTGTTCCCATGAAAGGGAGATTTGCAGATAATACCCTGATGCCCGATATTCCCGGTTTGTCTGATGCAGGGAATTGTCGTGACTGGGAAACCGGTATCCCGATTAACCTGAATAAGATCAGGGACAAAGATGAAAAATACTGGTCTGATTTTAAAGGCAGGCCAAAAGCTTTTGTTTCTGTCACACTTGCCAAAAAACTTTGGGAAAACATGTACGGTTCTTATACTTCCGTACGCTATTCATCAGCTCAGGTAAATAAAGATACTTTGGCCGACCATATCAGATCACATATTGATCCTCAGGAATATGGTTTTCAGGTGTCGGATGTCAGGAATGAAAGTGTAAAAGCTGCCGGAGAGGGTGTGGATTTTACAGAGTTATTTTTTGCACTCAGCTTTTTTGTTTTGTTATCGGGAATTATTCTTAGCATTTTACTGCTTATTCTTAATCTTGAAGGAAGGCGAAGTCAATTGCTGACTCTTTCCGCACTGGGTATTCCCCGAAAAACTATCAATAAGCTCATACTTTCTGAGGGATTTATTTTATCCTTTTCAGGCTCATTGGCAGGGGCTGCTATGGCAATTATTTACACAAAACTGGTTATTTCTGCACTTAATGGTGTATGGGCAGATATAGTAAGAACTGATATGATGAAAATGTATGTGAACATGTCTGTTTTATTGTCGGGATTTGCAATAAGCGTGTTAACATCATGGCTTACCTTATTTTTTACTATTCGTGCTTTTTTGAAAGTTAAAAAATCTCATGTAACCATTCATTTAAAAAAAGCAGGGATCAAATTCAGAAAATATACAGCATTCTTCAGCGGTTCAATTTCCGTGATATTAATAATTAGTCAGATATTGAGATATGAAGCCGTGAATTCCGGCATATTTTTCATGGCCGGCGGATTAATGCTTCTTTCGCTTTTATTGTGGTTTTATCATATAATGCATTATACTGAAAATCGGCATTTTACTGAAATGAACCTTCTTAGCTTAAGTACCCGTAATAGTTTACGGAATAAAAACCGAAGTATCAGTATTATTACCCTTCTTGCCATCGGGACTTTTCTTGTTTTATCAACCGGCGCAAACAGGAA
The DNA here is from genome assembly GCA_964563105.1 of uncultured Bacteroidaceae bacterium. GTDB lineage: Bacteria > Bacteroidota > Bacteroidia > Bacteroidales > CAYVTV01. The sequence continues at coordinate 4,377 of CAZLXM010000038.1, read as the reverse complement.
AGATCTCTTTGTTGATGCCGCTGAAAAGTCGAGTGGTACAGGCGGATTTTTATTTTTTGCAGAATCTGTGGTCCCAATTACCAGGGATCTGAATGATGCTGCGGTAAAAGATGAATTTGCTTTAAGTAATAATTTCAGGTTCATCCAGTTTTCCCGTGCCCCCGGCGATGAAGCCAGTTGTTTGAATCTTAATAAGATATCAACCCCCCTGCTTCTTGGTGTTGATCCCGGTGAACTTGAAGGGCGTTTTAGTTTTGCAACACGTACACCATGGCTGGATAAGGATTTTCCCTGGTCATCCCTCAAAGACACTCTCCCCGGAGGCTTAATACCGGCTATTGCTGATCAGACAGTGATTAAATGGAGTCTTGGGATGAAGGTTGGAGATACTCTTGTTTATACTGATGAAGCAGGGAAGAACATAAATCTGCTTTTGATCGGAGGATTGGCAAATTCTGTTTTTCAGGGGAATGTGATTATTGCTGATGAATATTTTCAAAAGCATTTTCCCGATCATATCGGATCAGGCGTTTTTCTTATTGATGCAGATACGGAAGAAGAAAGTGAGATAAAAAGTCAGCTTGAACTTGCATTTCGTGATTATGGTTGGGAAATGGTCAAATCAGCCCAAAGACTTGCTGAGTTCAACTCGGTTGAAAACACTTATCTGTCTATTTTCCTGTTAATGGGCATACTTGCACTTTTTATTGGTACTGTCGGATTAAGTGTAATTCTTGTAAGGAGCATTCTTGAACGAAAACATGAGATTGCATTATTTAAAGCCATGGGCATAAATCGAAGAAAGATTTTAAAGATGTTCATGAATGAATATTTGCTGCTTTTGTTTGCGGGGATATTGACAGGTGTTTTAACATCGGCAATAGCTACATTGCCTTCTCTGATAAGTCCTCATACAGATATTTCAGTTTTTTCAGTGCTTAATATTTCCGTCCTGCTTTTTCTTAATGGCATAATCTGGATCTGGTTAATGGTGCGGATTTACCTGAAGGATAAAGATATTGCTGTTGCTTTGCGGAATGAGTGATTTTTTTAATATCTTAATCGTTATGTACAAATTATGTTGATAAATACTTGTTTAATTTTTTGACAAATTTTTGCAAAATGATTTTCTTTGCATCAAACGAATAATTTAGAATGATTTTAAATAAATAAGATTATTAAACAATTAATAAAATCGAGAGAAATCATTTTGATTCAAATAGCTGATATCTTTAGCGATGAATTTTGTTTTTTGAAAATAAAAAATTAGTTCTCGACTAATTTTTTAATGGAAGTAACATGAAAATCATTTGACATCATTTGTATAGATGCAAATAATTTTCATATTTAGTTGCTTTTTGTTTAATACTTCTTTTGTATTGATGTATTATTCAAAAACAGCTGAGGGAAGGTTGGTGCACAAACCTCCACTCCTTTCATATTATGACATAGAGGTCAATTTTTAGTGGGAAGATTGACCTCTTTTTTTTGTAAAAATAAATATTTTTATTTACAAGACAAAACAGAGATCAAAGTTGGATAAATATTATTTAATCAGTTTCTGCTTTTTAATCTGGTACTGGATATTTCCTTTCCTGCATTCTCCTTTAAAATATCATCTTTTTCTTTGATAAGCCCATGTCGTTACATCGAATATAATTTGTCTGTAATTATGTCGTACCTGTTGTTCAAGGCACTATGGATAACTGCCATAAAATTTCTGGCCATTTAAAGCCCGGCAATAGGTCGAGATTGTCAGCAATATCCACTCTGTATTATCAATTACGCGGGATATTGGAATTTCATTACTGTATTTGCAGCTTATAAAGTTAGACCTTCTCGTCTTAATAAACATGACATAAGCTAATTCTCTCACCCATCGAAGTAATTGGCCCTATTCATATCCATGTCCGGTATGAATTTTCCTGATTTCCCGTTTGCTACGACCCGATCTCAAAATTTTTGAATAATGTGACGCTTTTTCGAATCTGTAAAATAGTTATTTGGCTTTTGAATAATCATTTTTTCGGCTGTTAGTCCTGAAATAACTTTACTTTTTTTATTCATTTTTCATGACTTATAATGTATACTTATTTTAGAAGAGGGCAATGTTTGATAGTACCGTACTTACATTTTCTCAATCAACTTTTCTTTTATTATTTCGAATGCTTCATCTGGATTATAGTTTTCGTCAGGTCGTAGCAAAGCAACAGTGTCTCCCAAAAATTCCCGGTCTGTTTTCTTGCGTTCTACATTCAATAAAAATTCTTTCTTTGTCGGAATGGCTTTGTTTAACGAAAACTTTATATACTCTTTGTAGCATTTTATAATTAAGTTGGTATCAGGATTAGCTGTTGTCAGGGCTTTCCAGAGGTCAAACAAATCTCTTCCTTTTCTTCGTTGATATAATGCCCGAAGTTTTGTTCCTAATAGTTCTTCCAATTTGTAGGTTGTCAAAGCACATTTATTGTTGAAATAACTTGATATAACTTCAAAGTCTTTTTTCTCCCATCCCAAAACAGAAAAATGTTCTCTGCAGTTGATTTCTATTTTCAATTTCAGAATTTGAACAGGAGGAAATTCCGATTCAAATTTGTAATAAATCGTATTGTTGTTTTTTTTGGACGTAACGTTTGATTTACCAAGAAACGAAAGTTCTTTTTGAAGTTCTTGAATTGTTTTTTTGATTGGTTCGGAGCGAATTTGTATCAGATCAATATCTTCCGAGTAGCGTGACTGTGGTTGTAAATAAAGTTTATGTAAAGCTGTTCCGCCTCTAAAAGCTAAACTATCAGACAAAAATTTGTTGTCAAAAATTTTCGTTAATGCTATGCAAATAATTAAATCTTGTTCAACTTGTTCATTTGTTTTCCAGGGAACAAAATTACTCCATTCGGTAATATATGCTTGAGGTATCATTCTTCAAAATCAATATCAGAGTTAATAACAATCTTCCATTTTTCGTTTATCGTCTCTTTTATTTTTTCACCCGATGCTTTTAACGGGATTTGATAAAATTTTATACCTGTTTTTTGACAAAGCAAAAACAATTTGTCGGCAAGATTTTGTTGCCCTAAAACTTCTTCCAAAACAAAGCCGAATCGCTGTAAAGTTGTCGTATTAGCATAAGTAATCAAGTCGTGTGTGATATCTTTTTGTGTGATGTTTTCCAACAATTCGTTAATTACCGTTGTTGCACGGTTTAAGCCGCCAATTCTTTTTTCATATTTGATTAAATCAATCGCTGTCAGAATTGGATTGGAAACATTTATGTAACCTGTTTCGGTTTTCCTTTTTTCAATAAATGTTACTGGTGGAAGTTGTCTTGTACTGATGTAATTGATTTTTATACCCCGTTTATTTGTTGGTCGTAATACAGGATATTCTATTATTATAAAGTGTTCTTGTGGTTGCTGATGTCCTGCACCATGCAGAGCCCCGGCATTTAAAAGAGCTAGGTAATAATTGCGTTCCAAAAATTTCATCAATCCGTCTATGAAAAGGGCAGGGGGCAAAATTCCTTTTGTTGAATACTGTGGTGGAATAATTATATAGTAACCCTTGAAAATAGAAACTATTTTTTCTTTTTCAGAAAGCCTGGCTAAAGTTCTTTTTAAAGCGATTTTGCTGTCATTGACAAAATTCTTTTTGAGTTCGATCGTACTGAACGCTAACCTTCCTTTGGATTGCTGCTCTTCAACCCAATGTTCCAAACGATTATAATTAGTTATCGAATTCATTACAGATATTTTTTGTTAAAAGTACCACTTTTCGGTATAAATCGCAAAATATTTCTAATATTATTTTTCCAGGATAAAATAACTATATTTTTAGTACGGTTGTTTATATTCACTACAAGTATACCACTAATATTCGCTAAAAGTATACCGGTAATATTCTTAATACATCTAATATTCAATAAGCTCCTGATGATTTATAGTTTTTATTTGTTTGAAAAAGGACTTCAATGTTTTTGAAACACCCAAAGTCTTTAATAAAGTTGTCATATTCTGCATAAGCCACGCACATTGTCCTTTATTGAAGATGGTTTGACAATGGCCTGTTTACAAAGTTCAATTACAACATGTGTTTTATAAAAAGCCGGATTATTGGTGTCCATTCTGACAACGGTTATTTCAACTTCATGGTATCCTGCGCAACTGTAATTGGATTCTTTGTTGTATTTTTCGGAGAGAAAGATTTTCCCCCGTGTCCAAATACTTCAGTCTCTATTGTGAAATCTTAAAATTCGGAAGACATTGCTAAGTTTTTCTGCCAGTTTTATTAAATCTAATTTGATTTTGATTAATTTCACTTTAATTATATTCATTCCTCATAGTTTTAACAGATGTAACTAATTTTGTTTATTAAAAAACT
>CAZLXM010000037.1:3014-32237 GCA_964563105.1 uncultured Bacteroidaceae bacterium | reverse complement strand
GAGGTGAAGTATTTGAAACTCGTATGGGAGAAATAACAGTAAATGTGAAAGAATTCACCATTTTAAGTAAATCACTTCGCCCCTTGCCAATAGTAAAGGAGAAAGACGGGGTTGTTTATGATGCATTCACGGATCCTGAAATGAGATACAGAAGGAGATACGTTGATTTAATAGTAAATCCGGCAGTAAGGGAAACATTTATTAAAAGGACCCGAATGGTCAATTCCATACGTAACTTTTTAAATCAAAAACAATACCTTGAAGTAGAAACGCCTGTTTTGCAACCGATTTATGGAGGTGCTGCAGCACGGCCTTTTACTACATATCACAACGCTCTTGATCAAACTCTTTACCTGCGGATTGCCAATGAACTGTATCTTAAAAGGCTTATTGTCGGAGGCTATGATGGAGTATACGAGTTCTCCAAAGATTTCAGAAATGAAGGAATGAGCAGGTTTCATAATCCCGAATTTACCCAGATTGAACTTTATGTAGCATATAAAGACTATGAATGGATGATGAATCTTGTTGAAGAAATGATTGAAAAAGTAGCAATTGAGCTTCATGGTAAAACTGAAATTCAGGTTGGAGAAAATAAAATTAACTTTAAAAGACCATGGACACGCTATACTATGTTTGGAGTGATTGAGAAATTTACGGGTATTGATATCTCGGGGATGGATGAAGACGAATTAAAAAAGACTGCCCAAAAATTAAATATTGAAATTGACCCTACAATGGGGAAAGGAAAAATTATTGATGAAATTTTCGGGGAAATGTGTGAGCCTAAACTTATTCAACCAACCTTTATTATCGATTATCCAATTGAAATGTCGCCTCTTGCTAAAAAGCATCGTTTTAAAGAGGGTTTGGTTGAACGTTTTGAGGCAATATGTAATGGAAAAGAATTGTGTAATGCTTTTTCAGAATTGAACGACCCTATCGATCAGCGACAGCGATTTATGCATCAGGTTTCTCTTGGAAAAATGGGTGATCAGGAAGCAATGGTGCTGGATGAAGATTTTTTAAGGTCCCTGGAATATGGCATGCCTCCAACAGCCGGGCTGGGTATCGGAATCGATCGCCTGGCTATGATTATGACTAATAGCAATTCTATACAGGATGTAATCTTCTTTCCACAAATGAAACCGGAAGCAAAAGCAAAAGAAAATACGGAAAGTGAAAAAGAGAAATATCTGGAAATGGGTATTCCGGAAGAATGGATAGGAGTATTAAAAAAACTGGATTATACAAATATTGATAAACTTAAAAAAGCTAAAGCAGGTAAACTTGCAAATGATTTGAACGGATATAACAAAAAAAATAAATTAGGATTGAAGGGAGTGAGCCCTGAAGAAGTGACAGGCTGGTTAGGCGGAACAGTAAATGAAAACTGAAAAGTAAGTAATCTTCCCATTCCTAAATAGAAAAATTTTTAATGAATTTTAAAGGATTTATAAATAATTTGTTTGAATTTTTAATATTTATTCATCTAAAAATAAGAAGCTGATTATGAATACTTATAAAAAAAGTCATAAAGAAAATTTAAAATTATTTTATTTAATTTTATTATTAAATCTAGGCATATCTGTTAATGCTATTCCCAATAAACAATTACCAAAAATTAACGTGGTTGAATATGGAGCCCTTTCAGACGGACATTTTGATTGTACACCGGCAATTCAAAAATCTATTGACATGCTGGAAGTATCAGGCGGTGGCATCGTGATAATTCCACCTGCCCCTCTTCCATATGTTATTAATAATACAATTTTTATCCGGTCTGATAATATTGAAATAATTGGTGACGGGGCAACATTGAAACTATGTAATGGTGCAAGTGATGGTCGTCAGACACACGTTATCCATATACTTGGATCAGAAAATAAGCCTGTCAGAGATATAATTATCAGGGGCTTAACCATTGATGCTAATTATTGGGAACAAAAAGATGCCAAGGTGCCCCGTGCAATTGAAATAAACTGGGCACATCATATATTAATTGACAGAATAAGAATAATCAGGCCCTGGGTTGGATTAACTTTTGGTCTCGGGACTAAAAATAGTGAAGCACGTGACTGTGAAGTAAATTTGTGGCACAATGATGCATATAGTGTTGATGGTCATGGACATAACGGGATAACATCAAATATCAGACTTTTAAGATGTCGTGCAGTTGGTAGTATGAATGAGAAAAACGGAGGTTTGCCCGGGAACCGTGACAAGGCGTTTGAAATAGAAGACGGGTGTCATAATGTCGAAATCATTGAGGCACATGTATCTTCAGCAGATGGCACTGCATACGGTATAAGGAACCATAAAGTTTATGAAAATGAAACAACACAAAATATCCGTCTATTACAATGTTCGACCCGTGATATCCCAACATCTCTGAACGTATCTAACAGAAATTTGGATAATACAGTTCGAGATGTAAAAGTTGAAAACTGTAATTTTCAATCAAAAGTAATTATAGATGATATTGAAGGAGAAATAAGGATTGAAGGGGGACAATACGGGCAGATCAATTTCCTTTCCGGTGACACAAAACATTTAGAAAATGCATTAATAAAAGATATTCAGACATCTTATCTGCAAATAAAATTTGATAAAGCTGGCGAAACAGGTAAAAAAAATAATTTATTACGCATCGAGCGGAGTACTGTCTTAAAATCATTTGATTATTCAGGATCTGCTGAACATTTAGTCCTAATTGAAAATCATCTGCCTGATAAATAAAAAAATTAAAATTATTTTTTTTACTGTTTATACCATTCACTAAATAATTTCCAGGTTGGTAAGTTCATCTGTTACCTGATACTCGTACTCCGGATATTCATAAACAGGTAAACGTTCTTCGGTCTGTCCTATGGAATATCCATATAATCCGGCATATTCCTTTTTATTTTCACCGAGTTCTTCCAATTGTTTTAAATATTCATGAATTGATTTTGATTCAATGATTATCACTTTCCCTATTTTTTCAATTATTGGACTATGGGCCCGGGTAATATCATGATCAAATTGAAGAATTCTCCTTCCATATCGTGTAATACCAATAACCCTGAATGACATACTCTTCCCAACCCCTGGCAGATTCATAACGTTACGGTCTGTAGCAAGAAATGGTATTTCGCTTTCTTTTCTAATCTTATCAATATTATCAATGATTTTCTCAGGATCATCTGAAAAAGAACTTATAAAGAAAGAATATTTTTTATCAATTTTTCCAATATTTTTTTCTTCCAGCGCTTCCTGAACTATCCGGGCATTAGGCACAAAACTTGAATAATTCTCCATATATCCTTTCACTGTAAAAGTATAATATGGCAAAACCCCAATATCATTCAAAATTTTCCTAAGTTTTGCCGAATGCCCCCTACGTGATGCGGATGTTGTAAAAACAAGTTGATTAGTAACGATCCATCCTGCAGAACAAAGTTTTTCGACAGCCAGTTTTGCTTCCGGTGTAATTTCCATTGCCGATTCGAAATGAGCCTGAACAACAAATTGTTTAATACCAATCTGAGAAGCTTTTTCTTTAAATTCACGGAGAATATTTATAAGATTGTCATTTATTCTTTGTGGTAAATAAGCTAAAAGGCGCGTTCCAAATCTAATTCGTACAATTTCAGCAAGCTTTTTCCCCTCAGGAAGCTCTTTATTCCTGTTAACCTTTCTAAGGGCCATCTCATATATTTCATTTAGAATATTCTCGATAGTACGGTCCGAACTCATGAAAGCATCGCCACCGGTAATTAAGATATCCCTTAATTGAGCATCAAATTCAAAATATTTAAGTAGGATTTTCAGTTTTTCAGGCCATGTTTCTGTTGGTTTAAGCTTTTCAAGATTAAAATTTAAATGTCCTGATTGGAAATTGTACATGCGTTGGCAGGAAGAACATAATCCCCCACATGCTCTGCCCATTGAATCAGGAATTAGAATGGCCACTTCAGGGTAACGCCTGTGAATATTATGTTGGAAAGGCAACAACCATCCTGCTGCATTGGGTTCGCCTGGTTTTACTTTATCCTCTTTCTCCCATGCAACAATATTTCCAAACTCATTTACCAGTTGTTTGCTATATAATACATAATGTCTAATTGCAAGGTCAGCTCCTACAGCAAAGTACGGTACCCTTATATGTAAAAGGGATAAATAATATAAATTTATAAAAAAGGGGATCCCTGCTTCTTTAGCTTCATCAAGAATCTCAAGTGTTTCAGGATCCAGGGAATAGTTTAGCATTTCATTTAGTAAATCCGGGGAACGAATTGCAAAATGTAGATGGAACCTGTCATTATTCCACCATTCAAGGGCAATTTTCATCTTTTCATTAAAAGAAGAACCGTCAGGAAATACATATTTATCACTCTTAATCTCACCCGATTCCATTTTATTAATCAATATAGTAAGGATCCTGTCCCTGTTTTCAATTCTTAATTGAATGATACGCGGGTCAAGTCCGTCAGGATAACGATCCATCCATTGAATTACTTCAGTGGAAGATGGGTGTTTCAATGGTTTTTTCCCGCGCATCTGCCTGAATAATTCAATCATATCAATGAAAAAATCAGGTTTTGCCCCTCCCGTTCCTTTTTTTACAGCAAGCCACAGAAGTCGTAAAGGATTACTAACAACAGTCTTGCCTCTAAGATTCAGATCTTCACATTCGAAATCAGCATATTTTATATAATCCAGTAACCTGATGACAGCATAATCTTCCCAACTTAGCTTTTCAAATAATTCTCTTGTAGGATGCTCTTCATTATAAAAATCATAAATTGCTGTGGGATGTTTACTAAGTTTAAGTATCCACTCTTTAACACCCTCCATCACTTCAGCTTCATTTTCCGAATTTTGCAATATTTTTTCAAGCTCAGGATTTTCCTTCATAAGAGCTTTAAGAAGCCTGTGAGAACGGATGCTGACAGCTACTCTGTCAAGTTTTTGAATCTCTTTCATAATCATAACCAATGAGCTTTAATATAATACATGCGATAAGCTGGTGAATCAAAATAATTAAAAAAATTAAACCCTGAAAGATATTATTCTATGATATAGATACTTCTATACCACAAAACCCGTCATAACCAACAGTGACGATTCACCAAAAATAATTACAAAAGATCAGTAGTATCTTTCGTAATTGTAGTAAGCAGACCCAACCTCCTTGAATGGAAAGAAAATCTTTCCAAGTTCTGTTGTGAAAGAAGATTTATTTTCAGTTATTTTAAAGTTCCCTTATATAAATGTTCCTGAATTGAACCAGGCTGGGAGGGCCGGTCCATACTCCGTTAACCTTTCGTCCATGATGCTGTAGTGCAATAGGGCCTTTTTCCGGCAGATCAGGAAGTTTAGCATTTTTAATAACAAGATGACCGTTTAATTCTACATTTAATACATTCCCTTTTAAAGTTATTTTAAAAGTATTCCATTCACCGATATTATTATCAGCATTGTAAATTGGTGTTACGGCCCTTCTTACTTCGGCCGGCATATTTTTATCCATTCGATATCCATATAACTCACCCGAACCTATTGGCCAGCACCAAATATTAATCTGTGCTTTGCTGCTGCCCCTAAGGTATATACCTGAATCAGAGTCAGGAATAACCATTTTTATCTCCTCACCCTTTTCATCAAGCTTATGAAGACCACTGGGCAAAATTAGCGGAATCCGGGAATTTAGATAAGGAGTTTCTTTAATTCTCCAATCTACATACAAAATAAAATCTTTATACTCCTTTTCAGACCAAAGATTCTTATCATCTTTCGCTTCACTTTCAGCATCATAATCAATAACACCATTCACTATCTTCCAATGGCCATTATCTCCTTCCGGAACTTTCCAATTAGTAAAGTCTTTCTCGTTAAAAAGCCTTACAAATTTTTTTGGGACTTTATAGGTATCTTGTCCGGGTTGCGCTGAAATAAATATAAATGGCAAAAATGCCAATAAAATAATTAGTAATCTTTTTTTCATAAATTAAGAATTTTGATTAAAAGTCAATATTTAATTCAAATTTTAAAAGTTTTTTTGGTTCTTTTTTGAACTGTAAATTCAAATATTTTGTTAAAAATTCAATATTCGAAGGTATCTTTTATGCAACAAATTTTAATAACTGCTATGTTTTATATTAATTTATTCCCGAAAAATCAGAATCATTAATCCCCAATATTATAAAATATACTCCCGTATTACAAAAATATGAATAAAAATTTAAAATTTCAGCATTTCCTTCCTGATAAGATTACTTTTAATTTGAAACAAAACGATGATAAATGAAAAAACAATTTTCAATTAACTACTGGTTATTAATAACTTACATTATTTAAATTAAAATAAGCTTAATTATTTAAAAAAACAAATAATGCTTTTTTTTCATTTAACACAAAAATAATTACCTTTCTTTTCTTTTAGAAACTTTAAAATATCGCTTCACTATGAATACAAGAAAATTATCACGTGGTCAATTTTTAGGTACTTCTTTGGGATTATCACTTTTATCATCGGGCAAATTAAAGGCCGGCTCATTTTTCGATTTTAAAAATTCAGAACAAGATCAATATATAATGAATGAGCAAATTAAAAATGCAAGGGATGTAGCATTATCTATTTTGAAACCAACAAAAAAACAATTAGAACATGGATTAGAGCTTCATCGGGATGCTCTGGTTGTTGAATCTTATGGATTTATGCCCCGGGCAGCAATAGATCCGGATATTATTAATCAGGCTATTGATGAACGGGCATCATTATTGGAACTTCAGGATCTTCGTGAAGATATGTCAATGACACGGTTTGTTGAAAATCAAAGAGAGAAGGAAGAGTTTATGAATGCCTGGAAGGCTGCAGGTGTTACTTGCATTTTTCAAAATGCCGGAGAAGAGGGTAATAGTGTAAAAGTTTTATTAAAACGTCTGGCCCGTTTTACTTATTCTACAGACATGATGAAAGATTTTGTTCAAAGAGCAGTTACTCCTGATGATATTGTGAGGGTAAAAAAGGAGAACCGTCATGCAATTTATTTAACAGGTAACGGTGTCCCTCTGCCGTTGGAATTTGTTAATCCGAATGAGGAACTCAGATATATTCGAATATTTTTTCAATTAGGAATTCGTATGATGCATCTTACTTATAATCGTAGTAATGTTATTGGTGGGGGTTGTGGAGAAGAATCTGACGGAGGTTTAACTGATTTTGGAAGATCAGTTGTTAAGGAAATGAATCGTGTAGGCGTTATAATAGATGTTGCACACTCTGGCTGGAATACAAGCCTTGAGGCAGCAAAGCTGTCAGAACGCCCCATGGTCGCCAGTCATAGCGTGGCCGGGGCCCTTAATCCGCACATTAGATCAAAGCCCGATAATGTTATACGTGCAATCGCTGATACCGGAGGATTTATAGGTATTTGTTGTATCCCAAGATTTTTAGCCGGCACCGGAGATATAGCATCTATGATGAACCATATTGACTATGTTGTTAAAAAATTTGGTTTTGACCATGTTGCAATTGGTACCGATGTTGCCTATTCATCAAGCTATACAGCTGAAGAGAATAAAAAAATTAAACCTTCCAGGGCTGGCAGGACCAGATGGGAGGCATTATGGCCATCAGATGATTTTAAAACCACAGACAAAATGGCCCAAAGCATGGCATGGACCAACTGGCCACTTTTTACTGTAGGAATGGTTCAAATGGGATATTCTGATGATAATATCCGTAAAATTTTAGGAGGTAATGTCCTCCGCGTTGCCAAAGCAGCACTTGTTTAATTCATTTATTTAAATATAATGAGCAAATTATCTATTGACATCAGCAGGATCAATGATTTTATTCCTAAGAATAAAATAAACTTATTAAAAGCTTCAACATACGAACAGCTTGGTTTTTTACATAATAAAACAGGCCCGGGTAATGATTTTTTGGGATGGCTTGATCTGCCTTCCTCAATAACGGAGGAATTCTTAAAAATTTTGGAAGAGACAGCTATCTCTTTAAAAAGAAAAACACAGCTTCTTGTGGTAATAGGTATTGGAGGTTCATATCTCGGTGCCAGAGCTGTAATAGAAGCATTAAACCATAATTTTGCCTGCTTCCAAAATTTAAATGAAAAACCAATGGTGCTTTTTGCCGGACAAAATCTTGGTGAGGATTATCTTTTTGAATTACTTGAAATTCTCGATGATCTTGATTATGGGATTGTTGTTATCTCTAAATCCGGGACTACTACTGAACCTGCGGTTGCATTCAGAATACTTAAAGCACATCTTGAAACAAAGCTCGGAAAGAAAAAGGCAAGTGAAAATATAATAGTTATCACAGATGAAAAAAAAGGTGCATTGCGAAAAATGGCAGAAAATGAAGATTATAAAAGTTTTATCATTCCTGATGATATTGGCGGGAGATTTTCTGTTCTTACTCCGGCAGGATTATTTCCTATAGCTTATGCAGGATTTGATATCAAAAAGCTTGTGGAAGGCGCCAGAGAAATGGAAGATTTAACAAAACCATCTGTCCCATTTGAAAAAAATCCGGCAGCTATTTATGCTGCTGCACGAAATGCACTTTATGGTGAAGGGAAAAAAATTGAAATACTTGCAAGCTATAATAATAAACTGGTCTATTTCAGTGAATGGTGGAAACAATTATACGGTGAAAGTGAAGGAAAAGATGGTAAAGGGATATTCCCCGCAAGCGTAAATTTTACCGCCGATTTACATTCTATGGGACAATTTATCCAGGAAGGGGAAAGGCATATTTTTGAAACTATAATCTCAGTAAAAAATATAAATAAAAAACTTCAGGTCCCCTTTGATCCTGAAAATCTGGATGAATTAAATTATTTGTCAGGTAAACGAATAAATGAAGTAAATATGATGGCTGAATTGGGAACAATTCTAGCTCATCTGGACGGAGGTGTACCCAATATTAAGATTGAACTTGAAGATATTTCTGAAAAAAGCCTGGGCCAAATGATATACTTTTTTGAAAAAGCCTGTGGCATAAGCGGTTACCTGCTAGGGGTAAATCCTTTTGATCAGCCAGGCGTGGAAGCATATAAGAAAAACATGTTTGCCCTGCTTGAAAAACCCGGATTTGAAGAAGAAACAAAAAAAATTAAAACGAAGCTTTAATTTATGTACACACAAGCTTCTAAATAATTTTTATTCCGTTTTTATACCCTGAGTTATTATAAAATTTTCCAATATTTCATTGAAATCAGGTTTCCCGATTTCTTTCAATTCATAATAAACTCTTGTATGCGGTTTATTAATCCTGATTATTCTGCCCAGATCTATGGGGGTCCCGATAATAACTGAATCGCAGTCTGTATTATTAATAGTTGCTTCGAGATCTTTTAGTTGTTGTTCCCCATATCCCATAGCAGGAAGAAGTAAACCTATATCAGGATATTTATTAAATGTTTCTTTGAGTTTGCCAATAATATAAGGTCTGGGATCAATAATTGAAGCAGCTCCAAATTTCTTTGCAGCTACTATTCCTGCTCCAAATTTCATTTCCCCATGTGTTAAAGTTGGCCCGTCTTCTACAACAAGCACACGCTTTCCTTTTATAATATCCGGATTATCAACACTAATTGGGGATGAGCCCTCAATAACTATAGCATCAGGATTTACTTCCGCTATATTTTTCTTAACAATTTCGATTGATCCCGGCTCAGCACTATCTATCTTATTTATTAAAATAACATCTGCAATTCTCATATTTACTTCTCCGGGATAGTAAGCCACTTCGTGCCCGGGGCGGTGAGGATCAACAATAGTCACCATTAGATCAGGTTTGTAAAATGGAAAATCATTGTTTCCTCCATCCCATATAATTATGTCACAACCTTTAGGGTCATTTTCAGCCATACGGAGTATAGCTTCATAATCAACTCCGGCATAAATGACATTTCCTCTTACAACATGAGGCTCATATTCTTCCATTTCTTCGATAGTACATTTATGGAGGCTCAAATCATCAATAGTTTCAAAACGTTGTATCTTTTGTTCATTAAGGTCCCCATAAGGCATAGGATGTCTTATTGCAACCACCTTAAGTCCTTTTTCCATAAGAATTTCAATGATCCTTCTGGATGTCTGACTTTTACCACAACCAGTCCTGATTGCACAGACTGCAATCACCGGTTTATTACTTTTAATCATAGTACTTTGGGTTCCTAAAAGAGCAAAATCAGAACCTGCTGCATTGACAACTGAGCTAAGTCGCATTAAAGACCTGTAAGAAATATCGCTATAAGAAAAAACGCAAAGATCAACATTGAATTTTTTTATTAGCTCTGGTAATTCAGCCTCACTATAAATTGGAATACCATCAGGATATAATTTTCCTGCCAGTGTAAATGGATATTTTCTTCCCTCAATATCAGGGATTTGGGAAGCAGTAAATGCAACAACATTATACCCGTCTTTATCCCTGAAAAAAGTGTTGAAATTATGAAAATCTCTTCCTGCTGCACCAATAATTATAACATTCTTTTTTGACATAAATTTAAATTTTAAGAATAACTGTTTATTTGGATACCTTATAATACCACTATTTTTTATTTTCTAAAATATTTTTTAAAAATACATTAATATTATTTTCGAGCTATAAAATTTTAATTTATAATGTAAAAATTTTTTTAACCTTTATTTCCAAAAGAATTACTTGCATATATAATTTCCAGTAAATTTTAATGGAATAAATAGAATAATGGAATAATTTTTGAGCGAATTTATAAACATTAAACTATAAAAAATTGTTAATAAGTTAAAATAATTGTAACTTCATAAGATATCGTACGTTAATAAAAATAAGGAGATGTAAATAATTACAAATGAACTTTTTGGCCCATTTATATTTATCCGGCAAAAATAAGGAAATTCTTATCGGTAATTTCATTGGAGATTTCGTCAAAGGTAAAGAATATCTTTATTATCCGGAGAATATAAGAAAGGGAATACTGATCCATAGATATATAGACAGCTTTACTGATAAACACCCGGTTACTAAAAAGAGTAAAAAAAGAATTGTTTCTACATATAATAAGTATTCGGGAATAATTATTGATATTTTTTATGATTATTTTTTAGCCAGTGAATGGAATAAATATTATCCCGAATCTCTTGATAAATTTGTTTCAGATGTTTTTAAAATATTAAAAAGCTATTATTTTACTTTTCCACAGGGAATTAAAAACTGGTTTCCAAATTTTTTAAGAAATAACTGGTTGGTAACCTATTCAAACATTGAAGGAATAGCAACGGTATTACAGCGTATGTCAAGCCGCACATCGCTGCCCGATCATACCGATTATGCTATTAGAGTACTCAAAGAACAGGAAACTGAATTAAGAGAAGAATTTTATGAATTTTTTCCCATTATAAAAGAATACATTTCAAAGGAGCATGGTTTGGTACCGGGGGAACAATTAATAGTTAATTAGCTGTTATATTTTATAAAATATACTTTTTCCTTGAAGCATCCAACCGAAGAAAAATAAACAGAATTATTGTAAATGCCCATAATGAAGACCCGCCGTAACTAAAAAAAGGTAAAGGAATACCTATAACAGGAAACAATCCGATAGTCATAGCTATATTAACAACAATATGGATAAAAAACACTGAAAACACACCATACCCATATACCCTGCCAAATGTTGTTCTTTGTCGTTCGGCAAGAACAATCAACCTCATTAGAAATATTGCAAATAAACCAACAACTGTCAGGGTTCCAAGGAATCCCCATTCCTCACCTACAGTACAAAAAATAAAATCTGTACTTTGCTCAGGTACAAAGCTAAGTTTGGTTTGAGTCCCGTTTAAAAAACCTTTACCAGAAAACCCTCCTGATCCTATAGCTATCTTTGACTGGTTAACGTTGTATCCTGCACCCAGGGGATCTGAAATTAACCCTAACATTATATTTACCCGATGTTGCTGATATTCAGTAAGGAAATTGTCAAATCCATAATCAACAGCAAAAGTATAAACAACTGAAAAAATTACACATGCAAGTATCAATAAAACTCTTTTAATTTTATATATCCTGATCAATACAAAATAAATTAAAACAGAAGGTATCAATGCGATCAATCCGGTTTTGTATAGATCCGGCTGATATCCTAAAAGTTTGTTTAAACCAAAAAAAAGCATAAAAAATAAAAAGTAGCTAAAAGCCGCTAAAAAGGTAAATTTGAAACTTTGATTAATGATCAAAAACATTATTAATCCGGCCCCTATAATTAGCATTAATAACGCAAACTCAGAAAGGATCAATACTAAAAAGAAAAGAAGTATCAATAGAAAGGCAATGAGTAATAAAAGCCATGAAAATCCCTCCCTGTAAAGTACAAATATGAATGTAAAAAAAACAAGCGCTGATCCGGTATCAGGTTGCAGAAGAATAAGAAATGCAGGGAAAATAATTATTCCTCCTGCTATTGCAAGAGTTTTAAACTTTTTAATATTGAGATTATAGGTACTGATATACCTAGCCAGTGCCAATGCAACTGCAGGTTTAGCAAATTCTGATGGTTGAATATGAAAATTGCCAATAGCAAACCAACTTTTTGATGCATTAATTTCTTTACCTGCAATAAGAACTATGAATAATAATAATAATGAAAATATATAAAAGGGATAAGCGAAGAATTCATAAAAACGAGAATTAATTGCCAATATAAGAATTGCCAAAACCAATGCAGCACATATCCAAACAAACTGTTTTCCATATCTCTGGCTTAAATCGAAAATTGTTGCATGATCCTCTGAATATACAGCTGAAAATATATTCAACCAACCCATTATGATCATAACTAAAAATAAAATAACCGTAAGCCAGTCAAGATTCCTTATAACATCACTTCTTTTCAATTTTTCTTATTGTTTTCCTGCAAGAATATATTCTTCAAGCCAGGTTCTGTTAATATTGCCATGTAGATACTTTTCAATCATCAGGCTGGCAACAGGTGCAGCCCATGACGCCCCAAATCCGACATTTTCAACACAGACTGAAATTGCTATTCTTGGATTCTCTTTCGGTGCAAATGCGATAAAAAGAGAATGGTCTTCTCCAAAAGGATTTTCTGCCGTTCCTGTTTTACCACAGATTATTGTATTTTCAAGTTTTGCTATTCTGGCTGTACTCCCCGGCCCGCCATTTACAGCCATTTCCATTCCATTTATTATTCCTTCAAAATAAAGAGGATCAATGGATGTATCATGTCTTTCAATAAATTTTCGGTTTATCTCTTCATTTTTTATTTCTTTAACAAGATGAGGAACAAAATAATATCCACGATTCGCTATGGCAGCAGTCATATTAGCCATCTGAATAGGAGTAATTCCAAGTTCTCCCTGCCCTATTGCCAGAGAGATTACCGTAAGAAAATTCCATCTGCCTTTTCCATAATACTTGTCATAATAAGATGCCTGAGGAACAAATCCTTTTATTTCACCAAAAAGATCGGATCCGAGAGGCTGACCAAATCCAAATGAGATCAAATGCTCTCTCCAGTTATTAAAAGCATCTTCTGTAGTTTTATAATTCGGATTTTCCAATATACGTCTTAAAACATTGCAAAAATAAGCATTGCAGCTATTTTGTACAGCTTCTTTCAGGTCTAGCGGGGAAGCATGAATATGGCAACCTACCCTCATATTTCTAAAATAAAACCCTGCCTGACAACCGAAACGGACTGAAGGTTCTAGAACCTGCTCCTGCAAAGCCACAAGCCCGTTTATAACCTTAAAGGTGGACCCCGGAGGGTATGAAGCAGAAACAGCCCGGTTAAAGAGTGGTAAAAGGGAATCTCCTGACAAAATATTAAAATTTTCTACCAAACCTCTCCCAACTAACAATGATGGTGAGTATCCGGGAGAACTAACCAGACTCAATATCTCTCCTGAGGAAGGCTCAATAGCAACAATACTTCCACTAAATTTATTCATGAGCTTTTCTCCATATTTCTGAAGATCCGCATCAATAGATAATATTATATCAGTACCAATTTTTACAGGAATATCAAATCTTCCATCCTCATAGGCATTAATTACCCGGTTATGAACATCTACCAGAAAATACCGGTGCCCTTTCTCACCTCTCAGTACTTTTTCATAAGACTTCTCAATCCCACTGATACCAACATAATCACCCATTTTATAATATGGATCATTTTGGAGTAATTTTTTATCTGCTTCACCAACATAACCTAAAATGTGAGGTGCAATATCAATCGCATACTGCCTTAAAGTTCTTGTTTGAACAAAAAATCCAGGCATTTTAAATAATTTCTCCTGAAAAACAGCGCTAACATCAGCGGGAACCTGCTTTAAAAATACTGATGAAGTATAGCGGCTGTATTCTTTTGCTTTTTTTATGCCTTCTTCAACATATTTAGGGCTAATACCTAATATCTTGCAAAACTCCAGGGTATCAAAAGGGGCAAGCTGGGCAGGATTTATCATTATATCATAGGCAGCCTGATTTGTAACTATTAATTTCCCATTCCGATCATATATTTGACCTCTGGCAGGATATTGTGTAACTTCACGTCTTGAATTACTCTCTGCTAAAAGGCGATACCTGGTATCAATCAGTTGAAGACAGGCTAATCTTGCAATAAAAATAAAGGTCAGGATCACAAGTAAAGCTATTATCAGATATCTTCTTTGGGCATAGGGATTTTTCATTTCCGGTAAATTAAATACTGACTTAAAACAATAATCACAATAGTCAGAACTGAACTCAGAATAATCCGCAGAAAAGTATGATGAAATTCATCTAATCTAAAAACCTCAAGGGTAAATAGAAAAAAATGATGTACAAAAATCAGGCTAACAGAATATTTTAAAAACCAGGAAAGCCCATAATATTTTATTCCTGGCTGAACCCCGGATTCATACCCATCTTTTGGGGAATATATCTTTAAAGCAAAAGGTCTTAAAAAAGCCATTAAAACGCATGCAGCAGAATGCATCCCCATTGTATTATAAAAAATATCTGTAAAAAATCCAAGGAAAAAAGAAGAACTTAGCAAAACCCAGCCACTAATATTAAATGGTAACAGGAGAATAAACAAAACATAAATATTTGGATTCATATATCCACCAAGACGAATATTGTCAAATACAAAAACCTGTAATAAGATCAGTATAACAAATCTAAAAATGTTATTCAAATAAACAGATATCATATATCTTAATTATTTTCAAGTAATATCTGCTCCTCCTGCAGACGGTTTTTTATTACATTGACATAGTATAAATTAGCAAAATCACTTGCAAGTTCAACTATAATATCATAAAAATTACTATCCCCTTTTTTAGCTTCTTTTATCCTGCCAACTATTATACCTTCAGGAAATATTGAACTAAAGCCGCTTGTAACAATTATATCCCCTATATTGACATCGGCATGAATCGGTATTTCCCTCAAGGTAACCTGGTTATATTTTGTTCCTTCCCATTCCAATATCCCAAAATAATTATTTCTTTTTATTTTGGCACTTAACCTGAAATATCTGTTAAGTATTGGTAAAACCAGAGAATAATGGTCTGAGACATTTATTATTACACCAACAACCCCGTTTTCAGAAACAACAGCCATATCAGAGGTCAAACCATCTTGTTTTCCTGCATCCAATGTGATATAATTATATTGTTTATGTATAGAATTGTTTATTACTCTGGCCAATTTATATTCATATTTATCTTCATAAACCGGATCAGAAAATTCTGAATGTTCAATATCAGTATAAGATAAAAAATTTTTATTAAAAATTTCACTTCTTAAACGGATATTTTCCTGAGACAGCTGGTAATTAATTTCTTTTAATTTAAAATACTCTTTATATCCCTGAAGATTTTTATAAAGATAGCCTGTAATATTTCTTGAAGAGTTAATAAAAAAAGACTTTTGGAAGGAATTATTCTGAAATATTAAAAAAATCGAAATTCCTTCAAAAAAAAGAAAAGTGAGGAAGAATGAATACTTCACAAATAATTTTAACAGCTCTCTCATTTTTTTTCATCCAGTCCCTGGAACAATTATCCTCTCATCAGGAATGAAAATTTATCAACATTTTTTAAAACTATTCCTGTGCCTCTTGCAACCGACTGTAAAGGATCTTCAGCAACTATGAAAGGTATATTTATTTTTTCGGTAAATCTTTTATCCAGTCCTCTCAATAAAGCCCCGCCACCTGTAAGGTATATTCCTCTCTGTACTATATCAGAATAAAGCTCAGGGGGTGTTTGTTCCAAAACTGAAAGGATAGCAGTTTCAATTTTTGTGATTGATTTATCCAGGCAATGTGAAATTTCCTGATAGGAAACAGGTATTTCGATGGGCATAGCTGTCATAAGATTTGGCCCTCTCACATTAAAATCCGGAGGTGGATTATCTAATTCAGGTAATGCTGAACCTACTGTTATTTTAATATCTTCAGCTGTTCTTTCACCAATTTTAATATTATGTTGGTGCCTCATATAAGCCTGTATATCTGAAGTAAATCCATCCCCTGCAACACGGAGGGATTCCTGACAAACGATACCTCCCAGGGCAATAACGGCAATTTCAGTTGTTCCTCCTCCTATATCAACAACCATACTTCCTTCAGGTGCTTCAACATCAATTCCAATACCTATAGAGGCAGCCATTGGTTCATAAATAAGATATACCTCCCTTCCTCCCGCATGTTCAGAGGAATCACGTACGGCTCTTCTTTCTACTTCAGTACAACCGGATGGGATACAAACAACCATTTTTAAAGATGGAGTAAAAAGAGTATTCTTTCTGTTAACCATTTTTATCAATCCTCTCATCATCTGCTCAGCAGCATCAAAATCGGCTATTACGCCATCCCTTAGCGGCCGAACAGTTTTTATATTTTCATGGGTTTTCCCATGCATTTGTCTGGCCTTTTCCCCTATAGCAAGCGTTTTACCAGTCTTTGTGTCGATAGCTATAATAGAAGGCTCATTTACTACTACTTTATCATTATGGATCACAATAGTATTTGCAGTACCCAAATCAATTGCCAGCTCTTGTTGAAATGAAAACCATCCCATAATTTACCTCTTTTTAGTGTTTAAAATGTCTTATTCCTGTAAAAACCATACTCATATTGTGCTTATTGCAGTAATCTATCGAGTCTTTATCCTTTACTGAACCACCAGGCTGAATAACAGATTTTATTCCTGCTTTTTCAGCAATCTCAACACAGTCGGGAAAAGGGAAAAAAGCATCAGAAGCCATTACTGCACCTGAAAGATCAAATCCAAAAGTATGTGCTTTAAGAATAGCCTGTTTTAAGGCATCTACACGTGATGTTTGTCCAACACCACTGGCAAGGAGCCGGGAATCCTTTGCTAATACAATTGTATTTGATTTTGTATGTTTAACTACTTTATTTGCAAAAATCAGATCGGCTATTTCTCTTTCATCAGGGCTCAAATCTGTAACTACCTTCAAATCCCCCTTACTTTCAGAATAAACATCTCTATCCTGCATTAAAATACCATTAAGTGCAGATCTCACAATTCTGTCAGGCAATTCAGCTGATTTTTGGATAAGTAAGATCCTGTTTTTTTTCTCTGTTAAAATATCAATTGCCTCCCGGGCATAGGAAGGCGCTATAATTACTTCAAAAAATAAGTTATTGATTTCAAAGGCAGTTTCCTTGTCAACCTGGACATTAGTGATCAAAATACCACCGAAAGCTGAAACCGGATCACCTGCAAGTGCATCTTTCCAGGCATCAACAAGACGATCACGCGAAGCAATTCCGCAAGCATTATTATGTTTAAGAATAGCAAAAGTGGGATTATCAAATTCAGCGATCAGACATACTGCAGCATCAATATCCAATAAATTATTGTATGATAACTCTTTGCCATGTATTTGATCAAACATTTCATTAAAGTTGCCAAAAAAATAACCTTCCTGATGAGGATTTTCGCCATATCTTAGTTTAATTGAAGAGCTGTAACTTTGCTTAAAGGCCTTAAAATACCCGGAATCAAAATAATTAAAAATGGCAGTATCATAATGGGATGATGTATCAAAAGCTAGTGCAGCATATTCACGCCTGTCCTCAATATCTGTTTCTCCATTCTTTTTATTAAGCAACTCTAATAAGCCATTATACTGGTGACGAGAAGATATTACAAGGATATCTTTATAATTTTTTGCACCTGCGCGAATTAATGAAATACCTCCAATATCAATTTTTTCAATTATCTCATGTTCATCAGATGCAGATTTAACTGTTTCTTCAAAAGGATAAAGATCAACAATAACCAGATCAACTTCAGTTATTCCGTAAGTATTTAATTGTTCAATATCAGATTCCTCATCTCTTCTTGCTAAAATACCCCCAAAAATTTTTGGATGAAGAGTTTTTACCCTGCCACCTAAAATAGAAGGATAGCTGGTAACATCTTCTACAGATACAACAGGAATACCAAGATCTTCAATAAAAGCCTTAGTACCACCGGTGGATAAAATTTTTATGTTAAGCTCATCCAGCTTTTTAACAACATTATCCAGATTTTCTTTGTAATAAACTGAAATTAATGCAGTCTTAATTTTTCTTAATTCGCTCATTTATAAAGATTTAAAAATATTTAACCAATAAATATAATGAATGTAAAAATATGTAGCTTTATGTTTTTTAAAGAATCTCGATATTAGTAATAATATCTATAGAAAAAAACAGGTTTATAACTAATTTTATAACAAATTTTAATAATTCTTAAAAAATGATGAAATACCTGCGACTTATTTTTGAAAGCTTCCGATTTGCTATCCAATCAGTAATTGTAAACCGGCTTAGAACTGTACTTTCTCTATTAGGGATAACAATTGGTATTTTTTCAATAATTTCTGTGTTTACCCTTGTGGATTCACTGGAATTTAATATCCGTGAGAGTGTTTCCGCACTTGGAAGTGATGTTATTTATATTGATAAATGGCCATGGATGGAAGAAGACGGAATAGATTATAAATGGTGGCAATATAGAAACAGGCCCGTAAGCAAATTTTCTGAATATGAACAAATAAAAGAAAAATCAAAAAGGGCACAAAATGTATGTTTTGTTACTACTAACAGATCTACAATTCAATATGAAAATAATCGAAATGAAAACACAATAATTTTAGGGGTTTCAGAAGGATTTGAACACATACGCTCATTTGAAATGTTGGAAGGAAGGTATTTTTCAGAATTTGAAATCAAGTCGGGACGAAATTTTGGTGTAATTGGTAATTCTGTTGCCACTAATTTGTTCGGTGATATTAATCCTATAGGAAAACATGTCAGTATCAGAGGAAATAAATGTCGCATTGTTGGAATATTTATAAAAGAAGGAAAAAGTAATTTTGGAAATTCATTAGATGAAGCGGTTATCCTACCCATAAATTATATACGAAATCATATGGATATCCGTAGTGAATCTATGAATCCATCAATATGGGTTAAGGCATCCCAGGGGATCACGATGGATGAACTGAAAAATGAGATTCGCATGATAATGAGGTTATCCAGAAGATTGAAACCTGAAGAAAACGATAATTTTTCACTTAATCAAACAAGCCTGATCAGCAATCAGCTTGACAGGCTTTTTAGGACCCTGAATTTTGCCGGATGGTTCATTGGATT
Source organism: uncultured Bacteroidaceae bacterium (assembly GCA_964563105.1). Taxonomy (GTDB): domain Bacteria; phylum Bacteroidota; class Bacteroidia; order Bacteroidales; genus CAYVTV01. Next base: position 12,555 of record CAZLXM010000037.1, on the reverse strand, counting down.
ATTCTCACTTATTGTAGGCGGTTTCGGTATTGCTAATATTATGTTTGTTTCAGTTAAAGAAAGGACAAATATGATTGGTATTCAAAAAGCTCTTGGAGCAAAGAGATCTTTTATTCTAATTCAGTTTTTATTCGAAGCAATTATGCTGGCTGTTGCAGGAGGAGTGATGGGGCTCCTGATTGTGTTTTTGGGTACTCTTTTATTAAATCAGAGCGAGTTTATTATAACTCTCCACATTAACAATATAATTTCCGGAATAATAATTTCATCACTTATTGGACTTATCTCAGGACTTGCACCTGCATGGTCTGCTTCCAGATTGAATCCTGTTGAGGCAATTAATATAAGTTTTTAAAATGTGCAGAATATTTACTTATCAAGAATCAATCATAGATATTATAATCACAACATATTATTTTAGATACTTTATTTTTTCTCTATTGAAATAAATTTTGCAAGATAAATAAAGTCTTCTACAGCTAATTGTTCAGGCCTTTTTTGCAAAATTGCACCTTCAATATTAGTACCTGATATAAAAGCTGAAAGAGAATTTCTGAGTATCTTTCTTCGTTGATTGAAAGAGGTTTTTACAATAGTTTTATAAAAATGCTCATCACATCCCAATTCATTCCTATTGTTCCTGACTAATTTTATTACTGCTGACCTCACTTTAGGTTTGGGAAAAAATGCCTCCGGATTAACAGTAAATAAATAGTTTGTATCATACCAGGTTTGCAAAAGCACTGATAAAATACCATAAGTTTTATTGCCGGGTGGAGAAATTATTCTGTCTGCAACCTCTTTTTGTAGCATGCATACAAACTCGCTTATTCTTTCGTGATTTTCCAAAATACGAAAAAGTATCTGACTTGAAATATTGTACGGCAGATTTCCAATAATTGCCAAATTATTTCCAAAAGAAGACAGGTCTACATCAAGAAAGTTTTCTAATATAAGTGTATCTTTAATTTCAGGATAATTTTTTATTAAATAAGTGAAGGCTTCTATATCAATTTCTACAGGAATTAAATTTATTTGTGTTTTTTTTATTAGATATTTTGTAAGAATCCCTTTACCCGGTCCAATTTCAATTACTGTTTGATCTGGTATAATCTCAAGGCTATCAACAATTTTCCTTGCAATATTATGATCATTTAGAAAATGCTGCCCTAAAGCTTTTTTTGGTCTTACCATTTGAAGTCTTTATATGCAAATAAAGTAAAATATTTTTAAGAAAATTTGCATTAATTTTTTTTTTAAGCAAGTCTATTTATGAAATATTAAAAACAAGTTGGGTTTTAATCATTCAATATTTTGAATATAAATTCAAATATTTACCTTTAACGAAAAATCAACTTTATAAATTATGCAATATAATTTTGATGAAATCATACCACGTGAAAACACAAATTGTATTAAATATGATCTAAGGGAGAAAATTTTTGGAACAAAGGACCTGCAACCTTTGTGGGTTGCTGATATGGATTTTGCTTCACCCCCATTTATAATGGACGCAATCATTAATCGGGCAAGACATCCTGTTTACGGCTACACATTCCGTTCCAATTCATTTTATGAGGCTGTGACAGGATGGATGAAAAAAAGATTTTCGTGGAATATTGACCCTAAAATTATAAGTTTTAGTCCGGGTGTAGTTCCGGCAATAAATTTATGTATTCAGCATCTTACCAGTCCAAATGATGGTATTATAATACAATCACCCGTTTACCATCCTTTCTTTTCCGCAATCGAAAATAATGGCAGAAAACTATTAAATAACCAGCTGATAGAAAAAAATAATAAATATTATATTGATTTTGATGATTTTGAGAAAAAAGCTGCCAAAGCCAGAATGTTTATTTTTTGTCATCCACATAATCCTGTTGGCAGAATATGGGCTGAAGACGAATTAAAACAGATTGTGCAAATTTGCTGCAAACATAAGGTGTTCATTATTTCCGATGAAATTCATCATGATCTGGTTTTCCAGGGTCATAAGCATATTCCGCTGGCCTCTTTGAACCCCGATGCTTCAGAAATATCTATTTGTTGTGTATCACCAAGTAAAACATTTAATATTGCAGGCTTATCCACTTCTGCAGTTATTATTCCAAATCCCGGTTTAAAAAAAAGTTATGAAGATGCTTTGGAAGCATGCCGCATTGGTATGGGAAATATTTTTGGATTTGTAGCATTGGAGGCAGCTTATAATTTTGGAGAAGAATGGTTAGATCAACTTTTAAGCTATCTTCAGGAAAATCTTGATTTTTTATGTGAATTTATCAATCAAAATATTCCGGAAGTCAAAATTACGGTCCCGGAAGCTACATACCTGGTATGGCTGGATTTTAGAAATATAAATATCAAAAAAGACAATGTTCATAGTTTTTTGTCAACAAAGGCGGGAATCGGACTTAATGACGGAAAAACTTTTGGCCCCGGAGGAGAAGGTTTTCAGAGGCTGAATTTTGCACTTCCAAAAATAAAATTGGAGGAAGCATTAGAAAAGCTTAAAAAAGCTCTTTATAAAATCTAAAAATATTTTTTCTGTTTTTTCCTCAAATACATGAGAACAGCATGAACAACAGACAGCTTTCCAAATCTTTTGTCATTTTGGCAATAACAATTATCATTTTGATTTTTGGCTCTATTGTTTTAACAGGAATTTTTTATAATTACAACCAAAAAGTTCGTGAACTTAACTTTAATTACCACCCTTCAATAAAAAATCTTAACCTGCTTAAAGAAAAATATTATGATATAAAAAAGTTGATTAGCCTCATGGAATTATCTGAATATAAGCAACCAGCTTTTTTTCAAAAAGAACTTGACAAACTATATGAAGAGTGGATTTTCCCTCTGACAGGAGATCTTAAAATTCATTCTGAAAAATGGAAAGATACTGATGATGAGCCGATCAAAGAATTAATCAATACGCTAAGGATTGATTTATTTAATAATATTTACGAATTATTTATTCCCTATAATGAATTAGATTCCCCAAGGGAGCCGGAATCTAAGGAAATGTTATTGCTATACAGTAGAATTGAACAGGGTTTTGATTATCTCATTAACAAACGCAGGGATAAAATCAATACATTATATCTGGAATCAGAAACACTTTTTAATAAATTTAAAACTCAGGCAAAAATATTTATTCTTAGTTTAATTATTATTATATCTGTAACAGCTGTAGGACAAAATTATTATATAAACAAATCACTTAAGCTAACAGAAATGTTTATCCATAATTTGTCAGTTGGAATTATCCCTGAAAAAATGATTATAAAAAGAAAGGAAAGATTTGGGGTAATTTACAAATCTTTGAATGATCTAATTATTTATTTTCAAAATAAATTAAACCATATTGAAAAAATTATTCAAAAAGATTATTCCACAACAGCGGACTTCTTAAACGAATCTGATAAAATTGGGTTAGCCTTACATACTCTGCAGAATAAGTTATTAATTACTGAAGAAGAAGAGGAAAAGAGAAAAAAATATGAAGCTGAAAGGAACTGGTTAAACGACGGGGTTACCAGGATTAATGATATCCTTCAAACATCCGGTGATAATATAAATGAACTGTCCTATTTGCTCATCAAAGAAATAGTTGAATATACTGATAGTAAATTAGGGGCACTTTATATCCTAAATGATGAAAATCAAAATGATACTTTTATTGAAATGGTTTCAGTTTATGCCTATGACAGGCGAAAACACCTGAGTAAAAAAATTTATATCGGTGAAGGACTTGTTGGAAGATGTGTTCAGGAGAATGATATTATTTATATGACTGATATTCCCGATAATTATTTGTCAATAAAATCAGGAATGGGTGAAACTAAGCCGGTTAGTTTGCTAATTATCCCTTTAAAATTGCCCGATGATTCTGTTTATGGGGCGGTAGAATTAGCATCTACCAAAAAAATGGAAAAATTTGAGATTGAATATATCAAAACATCGGGTGAAAGTATAGCATCGGCAGTGGCTAAAATGAAAATTAACCTCAAAACTCATAAATTACTGGAACATTCAAGACAGCAGGCTGATGAATTGTCTATGCAGAAAGAACAAATGCGAAAAAATGTTAACGAATTAAAAATAATTCAGGAACAGTATAAATTACGTGAAAAACTACTTAATAAAGAAATCTTTGAGTTGAAGGCAAAATTAAATAAGGGGTAATTACTCTTTTGTATTAATATACTTTAAGTTTTGTTGAATAAATAATTATTTAAAATCGCCTGCCTATTATTAGAAAGATAATAAATGAAGTTTTGAACAAGAGGTTAAGAGGCGAATTTTGCAGGCTTGATTTATTGCAATCGAATAAATTATTAATATCATATTGTCATATTTATTGTGATGTTTTGCGACAATATGTCGCTTAACGAGTATATAATGAGAATGGTACATGTTTTGTCCTAATCTAATGTAAATATGTTAAATTATAAAATAGACAGGAGGACAAAGCTATGTTACCAAACATTTCAAGAAGAAGCAGAATGCCGGGACTTCTGGATGATTTTTTCGGCAGCAACTGGTTAAATGAAAATTTCATGAAAGATTTAAGCCCAACCTTACCAGCGGCAAATATTGTTGAAGACAATAATGAATATCGAATTGAGGTTGCCATTCCGGGAATCAACAAAAAGGATGTAAAAATTGATCTTCATAATAATATTCTCACAATATCTTCTGAAAAGAAAGAAGACAAAGAAGAAAAAAATGAAAATTACATGAGGTGTGAGTTTTATTACAGTAATTTTAAAAGATCGTTTACACTCCCTGAAACAGCGGATGTGGAAAAAATAAAGGCAAAACACAATGACGGTATTCTAACTGTTAATATACCCAAAAAACCGGAAGCCCTTGAAAAAGGTCCTAAACAAATTAGTATTTCATAATTAAAATTTTGAAATATTTAACATTGAGGGTATCAGCTTTAAATTAAATTAGCGATAAATAAACAGGAAATACCTGAAGAAACCATTGCCAAACAAATCTGATTACTGGCATACTTTGAACATTCTTTCAAACTGCATGAAAAATTGTGGAAATCAATTTAGGCGGTCAGGAGATAATTGACCGCCTAAATTGTTTTTTTTGTTCGAAATAAGCATTCCATTTTTTAATAAAAATCTTTAAAATATTTTTTTTTAGCCTTTTTCAGCTCAAAAATTAAGTCTGATATATTCTTAATTTTGTTTAACAAATTATTAACATAATTAATCGTTAAAAAACACTCTGTTTATTATTTAGAACAGACTGGTAAAAATATCATAAACCTCAATAAAATCAATGATTTGACGCCTTTTTTTATTTATAATAAGTCTGCTTTTTTTTGTTGCTTGTCAAATTACTATTGACTCTTGTTTAAGACTGCAGTACATTTGTTAAACGTTGTTTTGAATTATTTTAAAATTAAAGACCATGACAGCAATAGAGTTTAACAACAATCTGATAAGTCTTGAAGGCAGCCTTGAAAGGTTTGCATTAAGTCTTACAGCAAACAGGGAGGAAGCAAAAGACCTTCTTCAGGAAACATATGTTAAAGCACTGACCTACAGAGATAAATTTGAAGAGTTTACAAATATGAAGGCATGGACCTATACTATTATGAAAAATACTTTTATTAATAATTACCGTAAATCAAAAAGAGAAAACACAACTTTTGACAATACTAAAGACTTATTTTTGCTTAATATTACAAAAGAATCCGCCCTTCAAAATCCTGATTCAGAATACTCATTAAAAGAATTAAACAATGCCGTTAATTCTTTGGACGATGAATTCCGTCTGCCTTTTGTAATGCATACAGAAGGTTATAAATACAAAGAGATCGCTGAAAAATTAGATTTGAAAATAGGAACAGTAAAAAGCAGAATATTTTTTACCAGAAAAAAACTTATGGAATCATTGCCAGAGTATCAATAATTTTTTTAAATATATTAATACTTTAGCATCCTGTTTTCTTTATATTTTGTTTTTACAAATCATTTTTTTATAATAAACTAAATATCCGGTTTTATCTTAGACGCAGGATTTCGTGTTCATTTTGATAATTAAAGTTCAATAGTAACTTCCCGGATATTTATAATAGATTTCCATTTATCTTATAAACCGTAATATGCATTAAGTTCGTCTATAAATTAATATGAAGCAATTTAAAATCCTTATTTTGGATATTCTGTTCCTGATTTAGAAATTAAATTACATAAATTTTTCTTTAGTTTTTCTTTGAAATGTTTTGTTATATAAAATAAAATTATTATCGTTGCAAGCCTAATCAGATATCAGTTTATGCATTTAGAAATTTGTATGCAAAATTCTTTTTCTGATCAAAACCTGATTATTTTGTTTTAAAATTTTTAAAGCACGACCACCAGGTTAAAGCTAGCTAACTATGACAATTGCCAGGGAAAAATGCAAGCCCGAAGATGAATTGAAAAATAAAAAAGCGGGATATTTTTTAATGGTATTTATTATAGAATCCAATAATAAACAAAACATATAATGAAAAACAATCAAACATTTTCTACATCACAAATAACTATTCTGGTAGTTCTCAGGCTCTTGGTTGGATGGCATATTCTATATGAAGGCCTTGCCAAATTACTGAATCCGGGTTGGTCTTCTTTTGGTTTTTTAAGTGAATCAAAATGGATTCTTACAGGATTTGCTGATTGGGTATTATCGAACAAAGCTATTCTTGATGCGGTTGATTTTCTTAACATCTGGGGATTGATCGCAATAGGGCTTGGGCTTATTTTAGGGTTATTTACTCGTATAGCTGCATATTGCGGAGTGCTTCTCCTGCTTCTTTATTACATGACAAACCCGCCTTTCATAGGTTTGGAATATATACTGCCAACTGAAGGGAGCAACTTAATAGTTAATAAATTACTTATAGAAATTATTGCTTTGTTTGTGCTGGCAATTTTTCCTGCACATACAAAATTCGGTTTGGATGCATTAATTGATAAATGTAGAATAAAGAGTAAAAATTAAAAAGAGAATAAGAATTATGGAATTATCAAATAATAAAAATACAACTACCAATGCCGGGCAGGATCAGCCTGAAGCAGGTGGTTTTTCAAGAAGAACTTTGTTAAAAGCATTTGCAGGAGTTCCTGTATTGGGTGTTTTGGGATGGAGAACCTCTAAAAACTATAACTATCTTAAACATAAAAGGACACAGCTCCTTAAAGAATTAGAACTGGATAATCTTCAGTTCCCGGATTTAATAAAACCGGCAGTCAAAGGCGAACTTCTCAAAATTGGATTTATTGGTTTTGGCAGCAGAGCCCGTGCACTTGCCAGGGCGCTTGGTTATTTGCATCCCGATCAAACAAAACAAATGGAAGCAAACGGGACCCTGGCTGCTTTTTTAGAACAAGAGGACTTAAATGTTGCTATTGTTGGCATTTGTGATGTTTTCGATTTGAATGCAGAATACGGACTGGCTATTGCAAATAACCCTGTCAGGGTTGGCGGAGTTAAAGATGCAGGACTAACCGCTAAACGCTATATGACTTATGAGGATATTCTTAATGATAAAAATATTGATGCAGTTGTAATTGCAACACCGGATCATCATCATGCACGCTTTTCAATAGAAGCTATTAAAGCAGGGAAACATGTGTATTGTGAAAAGAGCCCCGGACTTGAGCTGGACGAAATAAATGAACTTTACGATACCGTTAAAAGTAGTGACCGCATTTACCAGTTAGGACATCAGGTCCCTCAAAACGTAATTTTCCAGCAGGCTAAAGAAATCGTTAAAAAAGGTATTTTGGGTAAAATTAGCCTGATTGAAACTACAACAAACAGAAACTCTGCTGATGGAGCCTGGATAAGACATCTTGATAAAAACGGAAATCCAAAACCTGGTGACGAGAAATCCATTGATTGGAAGCAATGGTTAGGACATACACCTTATGTTCCGTTTTCAATAGACCGCTTCTATAACTGGACTAAATGGTTTGCTTATGACCATGGTATGATTGGTCAACTTTTTACTCATGAATTTGATGCAGTAAATCAATTATTGAAGTTAGGAATTCCTAAATCTGCTGTCTCCTCAGGTGGTATTTACTTTTGGAAAGATAACCGTGAAATGCCTGATGTACTTAATTGTGTAATGGAGTATCCAAATCATGACCTGACACTTACATACAGCGGGACTTTAGCTAACAGTAGAAGCAGAGGTCGTGTATTCATGGGAAGTGATGCTTCCATGGAACTTGGTAATTCAATAAAAATAATCGCAGACGCCAATTCCAAACGATATAAAGATAAACTTGATAAAAGGATTATCAATTCCACTGAGCCGATGATTTCCATCCAACCCGGAACTGGTACAATAGATGCTGTATCTACAGCTACAGAAAAATATTATGCTGCCAGAGGGCTGACAACCACAACTATAGCCGGAAGGCCCGTGGATGTAACACACCTGCATATGAAAGACTGGATTGATTCTATACGAGCCAACCACCTTCCTACCGCTAATATTGAAATGGCCTATCAGGAAGGAATAACATGTCTTATGGCGCATCTGGCCTATGTTTATAAAAGACGGGTTGAATGGGATCCGGAAAACAGAAAGATTGTATAAAATCTTAGTAATATGAAAAAATATTTTTCATTTGTAATATTTATTCTGCTACTTATTATTGTATCCGGATTTTATTCAAGTACAAAAAAATATTTTTCATTCACTGAAAATTCAGAAGGAACAGAGCTTTTTGAAAATGGAAATAGTGTATTCTTTTATCAAAAGAAACCTAAATTCCTGGATAAAAGATATGTTTGCAATAACTACCTTCATCCTTTATATTCTCTTAATGGAGACATCTTAACAGATGAATTTCCTGCAGATCATTTATATCATAGGGGAATATTCTGGGGATGGCACCAGATGTATATTAATAACCAAAGTATAGGTAATGGATGGATAATGGAGAATATTTCCTTTGAAGTTACACAGTTAAATACCCGGGCTGATAAGAAAACAGCAAAACTTGATGTGGATGTTAACTGGAAGTCATCAGCATGGCAGAATGGGAAACCATATGTACATGAACATACTTCCATTGTGGTGCATCGTACTAAAGAAGTGAGAAAAATTGATTTTGAGATCAGGCTTAGGGCACTTACAGCTGGTGTTAGCCTGGGTGGTGCAGATGATGAAAAAGGATATGGTGGTTTATGCCTAAGGTTAAAAACGCCTGAAGACCTTACATTTACCTCAACACAAGGGCCGGTAAACCCGCAAAATCTTCAGATTACAGCAGGGTCATGGATGGATTTTTCAGGAACATTCAATCCTTCAGCTGCAAAAAGCGGTGTAACCTTATTATGCCATCCAGATACTCCAAATTATCCTCAAAACTGGATATTACGTCAGACACGAAGCATGCAAAATATTGTTTATCCCGGTAGGGAAAGAGTAGCAATACCAATGGATAAACCTGTTATTTTAAGATACCGCTTAATTATTCATAATGGCAGCGATAAGGATATTAACATTTCA
>CAZLXM010000037.1:0-3004 GCA_964563105.1 uncultured Bacteroidaceae bacterium | reverse complement strand
AAAACTTAAGGATGAATATGAAAAAATTGTTTATCCCCAACCATAATTTTTGATAAAAATAACTGAATTTTACTCTAAAAATCAAAATACTTTTCAATATCTGATATTAAAGACTTTTATTTTAATCTAATATAAAAGAGCCCCATTGAATTATAATCCTTTTACTTAAATACATCTGTCTCTAAAACAAGCTTCTAATATTGAACTCAATTACATAGTAAGCCTGACAATATGGATCAATATATCTTAATTTAGTTTTTAAGTTTTAACTTTTTCGTCGCTTATGAACTTTATTACAAATAAGGCCTTCTGGTCATGGATATTTGTTTTCTGGACTGTTGCACTTGTAATCATGAGCATAATCCCAAACTCCATCCCTCCTTCCCTTCAAATAGGAGAAAGCTCAATCGTGCGAACAGACTATATTTTGCATTTTATAAGTTTCCTGCTATTACCAATTTTTTATTTTCTTTCAGGAGAAAAGAATATATTTAGAAAAATATCACTCAATATTTGGTTGACTTTGATTGCAGGCCTGGTTTTCGCTGTTTTGACAGAAACTATACAGATTTATGTACCTGGACGAACATTTAATATTTTGGACATGATATGGAATATTTTCGGTTTATTATGCGGTATCCTTGCTGGTAAACTGATGAAAAAAAATATAAGACATAAAAATCAGTTACAATCTGTCGGAATTGATTAATAATGTCATAAATAATTTCCAGGTAGAAAAAATAAAAAATACTACTGAAAAATTTAAGAAAATTGAAATGGTGAGCCGCCTAAAACATATCATGAATCAAGTCATTGTTTCATTGATACCCAAAAAATTATATATTAACGACTATTTATTATTTATTGCAGCACAGTACTTCCCCCTGGAATATTCTGGTTCTCCTGCTGCATAAGACATTCCTGTTTCCTGATCAATATAGATCATTATTGAATATCCTATAAGATTTTGTTTATTTAACTCTTTGATTATATGTCCGCTATTTGAAAGATTAGTCAATACTTCTTTATCTGTTTCGTTAATACCAAGCATTCCTATTTGATAAACTCTTTTTTCCGGATCGGCTAAAGGAATAAAAGAATTTTCAGTATGATAGGTTCTGAAACGCGAACTGGTAATTGCCTCTTTGGGCATCATCCCAAATTCAATAAAATTGAGTATAAGCTGCAATGATACCTGATCCTGCATATCCCCACCCGCTACACTCACCGCCAAAACAGGTTTCCCTCGTTTCATTACTATTGTTGGAGTGAGAGTGATGCGGGGACGCTTACCAGCTTTTAGTGAATTTGGATGTCCTTCCTGGATATTTAAACTACTTAGTCTTGTATTATGGGCAATGCCAAGACTTTCACAGATCCCGTATTCAGGATTTCCGCTTGGTGTTGCTGCTACAACATTACCCCATTTATCAACCACCAGGCATGTAGTTGTTCCTGGTTCCCCCGGCCAGTATTCACCCGGATCATTAAGGGCAATCATATTATATGGGTCACCAGGCCGAATATCATGTGACGCCCGGTCCATATCAATCAGGGGCAGCCTAATTCTGGTGTATTGATCTGAAAGTAACTGATTTAACGGAACATTTACAAACTGAGGATCACCATAATATTTATCCCGATCTGCAAATGCAAGTTTCATGGCTTCTACAGTTACATGGATATAATCAGATGAGAAAAAACCCATTGATTTTAGATCATAATTTTCTAATAGTTTTAAGGATTGAAGCAGAACAGGTCCCTGAGTCCATGTATTACATTTATAAACATCATATCCACGGTACCGGATAGTCACCGGATCTTCAATAATAGTTTCATGCGCCTCCAGATCTGATTTTCGCAGGAATCCCCCGGAACTGATATAATAGTTATGAAGTTCATCAGCAATATCTCCTTTATAAAACCGGTCTCTTGCTGCTTTTATTTTTTCTTCACGACTTCCATTAAAGCTGGTTTCTGTTTGGATAAGCTTACGTAATGTTGCAGCAAGAGGGGAATACCACGGCTTACCCCCCTTATCGAGCAATGCCAGTGTGGGGCCTATAACAATTTGAAAAGACATAGTGCCTTTTAATTCAAGTGCAGTCAATAATGTACTTATGGCACTTGGTACAGTTGCAGAACGAATTCCTGAAACAGGGATTTCGTTTTCATAATACCATTTTATGGCATTACTATCCAAAGGCGCCCCTCCCATACCATTAAATACCATAATATTACCTGTATTTTTTTCGTAAAACATAAATGGGGCCTCTCCGCCGATACAAAACATTCCATAATCTGATACTGCCAGATTAAAGATAGTAGCAACAGCTGCATCAACAGCATTCCCACCCTGATGCAGGATATTAATACCTGCACGGGCAGATTCCTGTGGGCCTGCGGCAACGATACCTCCATTTCCGGAAGCAAACCATGTTAATTCCTGTGAAAAACAATTTGAGGGCCAATTACTCAATATTGTCAGGATAAAAATTAAAAAAACATTTTTAATTACCATCTAATCAATTAAATTTTAATAAAAAATAAACAGACCGGAATTCAAATTTAATAAAATCTGACTAATCTCTTATATTTCATTTAATGTAATTATGCCGGCATTTTTTGATATAAGGGCATTTTTTGAATACATTTATTTACAAATGTGGACCGTCATATTCATAACATCATAATTAGCATAGCAGTATAAATAGCATAGCAGCATATAATAAAAAAACTATCGATGCTAATTGTGGATTATATGGATTATTAAAGGAAGGATATATAAAATATATCACATAATTTAAGAATAATTGTACCCGGAGCGGGACTTGAACCCGCACAACCATTTCTGGTCACAGGATTTTAAGTCCTGCGTGTCTACCAGTTCCACCATCCGGGCAAAATATTTTTGATGTATAAATGTAATGATAACAATTAAAAAGAGCGGGAAACGGGACTCGAACCCGCGACCCCGACCTTGGCAAGGTCGTGCTCTACCAAC
>CAZLXM010000036.1:16742-32710 GCA_964563105.1 uncultured Bacteroidaceae bacterium | reverse complement strand
TGGAAAGAATCCTTTTTATATAACATATTGTATATCAAATAGTTATTAACAATATATCATTATTTTGTTAATAACCAACTAATGGTATAAAAAATTATATCGAACTCACGTTATTTAAAATTTTAATTTTTTTCAGCATCATAAAAAATCTTTTTATTCACATTAATTGAGTAAATTAATTATAATATATCACTATAAAATAAGATTAAATTTTTAAAAATATTTATGTTCAATCTTTAATTCTTGTATAATGTCAAAGAATCAGGCAAGTTAAATAATTCTGTTTAAAAAAATAATTCTTACTTCTTTAAAATAGTTTTTTGCAAAGCCTGCCTGAAGGAAAAAGTTTTTCAAATAATTAATTGTTTTTATTATTTTTTCAGGAATCGGATGAGATTTATTAATATGGTTAAAATTACACTAATAAGTATCATTGATGTAAGAGGGATAAATACTCTGCCCTGTTCTTTTTCGATCCGGATATCACCGGGTAGTTTTCCAAACCAGTTAAAAATACCCGGGACAAAATGAATTATTAGTCCAATTATGATTAAAATCAATCCGGCAATAATTAACCAACGCCCCATAATAAAACAATTATCATATAGTTATTTATCAAATTTAAAAAAACTCAACTATTTCTTTTAATGATTTTCTGGATTTTTCTGCAGTTTTAATGTAATCAGCTTTTGTATAACCCAGGGGTGTCATGCCAAATAAGATCTGCTCTTTTTTTAAAGGAAGAACATCTTTTAATAAGGCAGGATTGTAAGCAGCGATCCAACAAGTTTTTACTCCTTCATTTTCAGCTGCAAGAATAATATGTGTCATGGCAATTGTAACATCGGTCTCAATGGAATTATATCCGTCATATCCGCGCACCCAGGCCTGATCTCTGAATCCCGTGGCAACAAGTATATGAGGGGCATCTTTAATCCATTCCCGCTGATAACATGCTTTCACTTTATCAAGCAATGGTTTTGATGAGATAACAAGAAACTTCCAGGGCTGACAATTATGTGCTGAAGGCGCAAGTCTTCCCGCTTCAAGTATTTTTTCAAGAATGGCTTTTGGCACAGGCCGGTCAGGATCATAATTACGAACACTTTTTCTGGAAAGGATCAAATCAGAAAATTCCATTTATAAATTATTTATTAAATTGATTCAAAAGTATCCAACTTATATCCGAAGCGCAAATTTATTTTATTGTTTTATGCAAAAAAGGACCAGGCTCAATTATTCATTAAAAGACCAGTTGCCAAATATAACAATGCAGGGAAATTCTTATGAATTTATTTATGAAGATTTCTTCCGGATATTCTCCTACATTTAAATGATTATATCAAAATACCAAAACTACCTGAAGCTGCCCTGTGAAATTAGATATCACGGAAAATTCCAGGTTTATTAAAACAGAACAGAACATGATTTTAAACGATAATTTCGGAACGGATAATAGCACCAGAAATGAAAGGCTGCATGGAATATTATATAAAAAAACAGCTAAATTATTGATACTGAAAAATATAAAAATTAAAGCCTGCCATGCTATTCCAATTTCCAACTATTATGGGGCAGCTCTCCACAGCGATCGGAAAATTGTCTGTTTTATAAGTGAAAAATAATTATTAATCTTGCCTTAAATTGTTACATATTTCAACCGGAATGGTGGCATACTATTCAGTTGAAATAAACAGCCATTAATCATCCTGGTTGATGAACATGCTATTTCCGGGAATAATGAAATTGCCCCTGAAATTTTTCGATATCCCGAAAATTTGAAAGATAAGAGAAAAGTAACAGTTGTATTAATAACACATTATATTATTTCAATTGATATGGCTGACAAAATTATAACTTTGGAAAACGGACATTTAATAAATTAACTATAGAACAAATGGAAGAGATTAAAACTTGTTTAGCCCCCTGTCATGAGAAAAAGATGCCTTTATGGCTGGTACTTCTGGATAATATTCCGACATTATTACTTTTTATACTTGGCTATTTAATAATAAATCAACTTTCAACCGTTGCGGCTACAGTTTTTGCTTTCTATGCTTTGTTTTCAATAGTTTGGTTTTGGGCAAAAATCTGCCCTTATTGCCATCATTATAACACTTTGGCTTGTCCATGTGGCTATGGTATTATTTCATCCAGGTTATTTAAGCAAAAAAGCGATAAACCATTCAGGAAAGTATTCAAACAAAACATTGGTATAGTTTTCCCAAACTGGTTTGTCCCATTTGCCATAGCTATATATCTGATGGTAACCAGATATTCCAATGAACTGTTGATTTTGACAATATCATTCAGCCTGACAGGCTTTGTAATAATACCAACAATTTCAAAGCTTATCGGATGTAAAAATTGCGAAATCAGAGAGGATTGCCCATGGATGAAAAAATAAACAGTGGCGGGGCAGTTTCTATAAGTCGTTGAAAATATATCACTTAGGCAGTGATTAAAATGAAAAACCACCCATGGATTTGGATGGTTTTTTGTTGTGTAAGTGGAGATAAGGGGAATCGAACCCCTGACCTCTTGACTGCCAGTCAAACGCTCTAGCCAACTGAGCTATATCCCCATTTTAGCATGACAAAATTAGGACATTTTTATGATTAAGCAAAAAAATGAGTTTTTTTAAAAATTTTTAATTAAGCCGGCTTCCTAAGCAAGATCTTTTTTCAAATATCCTCCCTTTCCCTAATTAAAACCCTAGTAAAAAAATATCCTTAAAATATTATTGACAATTATTTATTTATGGAACCAGCTTAAATTCCCTGAATTTTTCAATAAGAAAATCTGCAAACCTTAAAAATCCCAAATCTGTATAATGTACCCCATCAACGGTCGCTTCATGGTCCTCTCCAATCGCACCTTTATTGTCAATATAAAAGAGGTCTGTCATACCTCTGTTAATCATAATATTAAATTCGTTTTTCAATGTATTGTTTTTCAAATTGACACTCTCTTTCAGACCGTCGTCAAAAAATGACTTTTCATACAGTAACCCTTCTACAAAAACGATGGGAGTATGTGGTCTTTTTTTCCGTATAATTTCAACAAGTTGAATCGTATTTTCACGTATCTCTTCAGGTGTCATATTAGGAACACAATCAACCACATAAAATAAAGCATCAGATTCTGATATCAGCTCAGCAATAGGAGCTTCCATTTTGCCATTTCCGCTAAAGCCAAAATTTGGGCAATCTCTGTCAAGTTTCCTGGATATAATATTTGTATGGGCCATTCCCGTCCTTGAGGCGCAACCTCCCTGAGTAATACTGGTACCATAAAATATAACAGGCTTAAGCATTTTTGAAGTCGGCTTATTTATGACACTCAAACTGTCAATTCCAACTTCCAGTTTTTCAACTCCGTCATATAATGGAAGAAACATTTTAAATTCCCGCATTTTTACTGACATATTGTTTATCAATTCCGCTTCATTTTCTTTACCTGATGGTCTCGCAGTATTTACATACTGCCATTGGCCGTCAACCTTACAATAAAGATCAATCCCTTTTATTCCTGTAGGTGCCATGTGATTCATAACTGCATCCCTCAAAACGGTCCATTTGACTTTTATTACAGGAGAATTGGAAAAAAATCTTACAGTGATACCAGCGGAAGATTTAGATAATCCCCATACTGCAGGCCTGACCCTGTCTTTATAAGAAAGAGGCAATCTGTCGTAGGGGCTTTCTTTTTCAGACTCGGCAACGGTAGTCCCTTCGATCAAAAAATGATCTTTATTATAATAAACTACCTGAGAATAAATGTTCTGGCAAAATAAAAGAAGTGACAGGACAATTATAAACAAAGAATTATTTTTTGTAAACATCGAAATAATTTTAAGGTTAAAGAATAGTAATAAGCAAATATCAGAAATATTCTTTTTGATCACAATATTACATTAGATTATTTAAGATATCAGGTATTAAAGATATTTTTAAACAGGAAAATTGTTTAATTCAAGTTGCTCAAAATAACCAGATAATGATCAGTATATTTTAATTAAAAAAAAACGGCACTCCTTTTGTACTGTCCGGGTATAAACCAAAACAAAAAATTATATATTGATTAAATGTTCTAATAATCATTACTTTTAGTTATATTAATTTTCACTTTTAAAAAAATTATATACATATGAACAAACTCATTTTTTTTATTTTGACTGTTTTTATTAGTCTGCCCCTTTTTTCTGTTAACAATCTCAAAATTCATCATACTGACAGATATAATCAGCAGATATTCGAAGCTTCAGGCTATGAAATTGTAAGCAGAGTTGAAAGATTTAACACATCTTTCAGTACTGAAAACTTAGTTATTAAAAACTCCGGAGAAACAGAAAAAGAAATACAATCTAAAATAACCCGGGTTACGGTTTTTCTTCAGGGGGCCCAGATTACAAGGGAGGCTGAAGCTCAACTTGCAGCAGGAAAAACTATTTTGAAACTTACAGGTATTTCACCATATATTGATGAACGCAGTATACAGGTTAAAGGTGAAGGAGAGTTCACGATACTTTCAGTCAATCATAAAAAGGATTTTCTTAAAAGTATGGAAGATACTCCTGAAGTAAAAGATCTATTAAAAAAGATAGAAGATCTTGAAAGGAAAACTGAAGACGAGAAAATTCTCCTGGAAATACTAAAAGAAAAAGAATCATTCCTTATCACCAATAAAAATATAGGAGGAAGGGATGAGGCTATTCAGGCTGAAAATTTTCGCCAGTTATATGATCTGTATTCAAAAAACATCGATCAGGTCAGGATAGGGTTGCTGGATAAACAAAGGGCTATTAAAGAGTATGAAAAACAATTGCAAAAACTGAAGCAACAGCTTGGTGAATATCGAAATCACAGGGAAATACCTAAAAGTGAGATCTATATTTTAGTTTCCTCCAAACAACAGTTAAAAGCCAGGTTTAATATATCTTACCTGACAGACGGTGCGGGATGGTTCCCCTCTTATGACTTAAGGGTGGATCATATTGATCAACCGGTAAATCTGGTTTATAAGGCTAATGTATTCCAAAATACAGGGGTTGAATGGAAAAATGTACTATTATCTTTTTCCAATGCAATGCCCGACAAATCAGGAAATGTTCCGGTGCCTGATCCATATTACCTTGATTTTGTTCAACACCTGCCATATTATAAAAGTTTATCATCTTCCTTATCCTACTCAGGAATTGCTAACGGGATTGTTCGTGATGAAAACGGAAATCCTTTAGCAGGGGTCTCAGTTATTGTTTCCGGAACATCAATAGGCACGATCACTGACCTTCAGGGCAAGTTTTCATTGAATGTACCTCCTGGTACCGGGCTGCTGGAATTTAACTATTTAGGTTATGAAAAAAATATAATTAATCCGGGGCAGGATCTTCAGGTTGTATTATATGAAGATAAAAGAGCTTTGGATGAAAAAGTAGTAACAGCCTTTGGTGCTTCAAAAAAAGCTATTATAGCGGATGATCCTTCAGTAAAAAATATTTCCGGAGCTCTCAGAAGTGTGCCTCTTGAGGTGGAAGTTGGTGAAAAGAGGACAAGTGTGGAATTCAGAATAGAAATTCCATATACAATACCTTCGGAGCCAAAATCTACTTCTATTGATATGCTGACAATGTCTTTACCCTCCGATTTCCGGTATCAGTCGGTACCTAAACTTGATACTGATGCCTTTCTTGTAGCTAAAGTAATGAATTGGGAGCAATATGATTTGCTTGAAGGTGAAGCCAATCTGTATTTTGAAAACACTTTTGTTGGCAAATCCGTATTAAATACCCGTTTTGTATCTGATACTCTTGATATATCATTAGGGCGTGATTTGGGTGTAATAGTAAAACGTGAAAAAAGTAAAGATTTTACCAGCCGTCGTTTTATTGGCAGTAATAAGATTGAAAGTAGGTCATGGGAAATCTCTGTCAGGAATAATAAAAAAGAAAATATCAAAATAGAAATTATTGACCAGGTCCCTGTATCCCAAAATAAAGACATTCAGGTTGAGGTAACGGAACTTTCGGGAGGGATACTTGACAAAGAAAAGGGCCTTGTGAGCTGGATAATAGACCTTGAGCCGGGTAAATCTAAAAGTATGACACTAAGCTATTCGGTAAAATATCCTAAAGATAAAAATGTAGTAATTGAATAAGAGTTCGTATAGTCATTAGTTTTAATAATAAAAAAGCCCTGAAATTCAGGGCTTTTTTATTTATTATAGTTTTATTGTACTTATCAGAACAGATGGAAAGTAACCGTCAGGCCGGACATAACAACAGAAACCATCGCCATAAGTTTAATTAAAATATTTAAGGACGGGCCTGATGTATCTTTAAAGGGGTCTCCTACTGTATCACCAACAACTCCGGCTTTATGGGCTTCACTTCCTTTTCCGCCATAATTTCCTTTTTCGATATATTTTTTTGCATTATCCCATGCACCACCGGCATTATTAAGCATACATGCAAGGGTAAACCCTGCTGTCAGTCCTCCTACAAGAAGTCCGATAACTCCGGCAACACCAAGAATAATGCCGATAGCTACGGGAATTATGATCGCGAGAAGTGAAGGCACCATCATTTCTTTCTGAGCGCCTTTAGTTGAAATAGCCACACATTTTGCATATTCAGGTGTAGCAGTTCCTTCCATGATTCCGGGTATTTCTCTGAACTGTCGTCTTACCTCATCTACCATTGAACCGGCAGCACGGCCAACAGCTTTCATAGTCATGGCACAAAATACAAATGCCATCATTGCACCGATAAAAACACCGCCTAATAAAAGAGGATTAAAAATATTAAGGTCATACGCATCAATAAAATCCTGCATTGTAATTGTGGCCATATTAACCACTTTTTGTCCTGCTGCCGCAACGGGGACAGCTGCAGCTTTAGCATTATAAAAAATAACATTTCCAACTTCTTTAATTCCATCTCCGGCATTAGCTATTTTATTGATCCATATTTTAACTTCTTCCATATATGCTGCCAGCAATGCCATAGCAGTAAGAGCTGCAGATCCTATCGCAAAACCTTTTCCTGTAGCTGCGGTAGTATTACCAAGCATATCAAGAGCATCAGTTCTTTCTCTCACTTCTTTAGGAAGATGGGACATTTCAGCATTACCACCGGCATTATCAGCAATTGGGCCGAATGCATCGGTTGCAAGTGTTATACCCAATGTGGAAAGCATCCCTACTGAAGCAAAACCAATACCATAAACACCCAATGCAAAATTTGAGAAACCACCAGCAAAGCCATAAGCTGCAATAATTCCAATAGTTATAGTAACTACAGGTATCCATGTAGAGAACATACCTACAGCAATACCATCAATAATTGTGGTTGCAGGACCTGAAAGTGCTTGTTTTGCAATACCCCTGGTTGGTTTATATTCATCTGAAGTAAAATATTCAG
The DNA here is from genome assembly GCA_964563105.1 of uncultured Bacteroidaceae bacterium. Lineage (GTDB taxonomy): Bacteria > Bacteroidota > Bacteroidia > Bacteroidales > CAYVTV01. The sequence goes on along the minus strand of CAZLXM010000036.1, from coordinate 25,290 downwards.
TACCCTGCCCAATTATAACTCCTGCTACCAATCCTGCAATCACTGAACCAAACAGGCCCCATGTTATCCAACCGGCCCATGCCATGATTGCAACAGCAACCAGGATCAGCACGGAACTTCCTCCTGTTCCATATAATAAAGCCTTAAGAAGATTTTTCTGAGTAGCTGATTCTTTTGTCCTCACCATAAAAATACCAAGAATTGACAAAATAATACCTATACCCGAAACAACCATTGGTGCAATAACCGCCTTCATCTGGTCAAGACCGGCCATGGCAGGAAGTGCTGCACCAAGGGCCGCTGTAGCAAGAATGGAACCACAATAAGATTCATAGAGGTCAGCTCCCATACCTGCAACATCACCAACATTATCACCAACGTTATCAGCAATGGTAGCAGGGTTTCTCGGATCATCTTCAGGGATACCGGCTTCAACCTTACCTACAAGGTCAGCACCAACGTCAGCTGCTTTGGTATAAATTCCTCCGCCTACACGTGCAAATAAAGCCTGGGTGGATGCACCCATACCAAAGGTAAGCATAGTGGTTGTAATCTCAACTAGTTTCATGTTTTCAGTTGTTCCGGGATGAACAAGCGTTAAGCCAAGGAAATTCAATCCATTAGCCATATTATTTACAGTATATACAAGATCATTCAGTATCAGATACCATAATGCAATATCCAAAAGCCCAAAACCAACAACAACGAGGCCCATTACTGCACCACTCCTGAAAGCTACCTGAAGTCCTTTATTAAGCGATTGTGATGCACCATGAGCAGTTCTGGCGGATGCAAAAGTTGCAGTTTTCATTCCAAGATAACCGCAAAGTCCTGAGAAAAATCCTCCTGTTAGAAATGCTATCGGAACAAAAGGATTCTGTACACCTATATAAGCAAGAATGGTAAGTATAATAACCAGTATAATAAAAACCTTGGTTACAACACTATATTGCCTGTTTAGATAAGCCATTGCCCCTTCACGGACATATTGGGCAATTTCTTTCATTCTGTCCGTTCCTTCTGAATTCTTCATCATTGATTTAAAGAAAACGTAGGCAAAAACAAGAGCTGTTATTGCAGATAAAGGTACGAGCCAAAAAATACCAGATGTGGATTCCATATTACTTCTATTATTAAATTATTATTTAGTTATTATATAAATTAATTCTCAGAACAGATAATTGAATGCTGGAAATGTGTCAAACACAATTTGTGCAGTTCCGCTATAAAATACATCTAATTATAAAAAAGTCAAAAAGAAGGTGCAAATATAATCAAAGACATATGTTTTACAAATAGTATTGGAAAAAAAGTAGTTATAGTGGAGAAGGCGGTTAATTTACCGGATTATCGGTGCAGAGGGTGTGATGGAGAATTAAGCAGGAAAAAAGTTTAACATAAAGGCAGCAGGAAAGGGCAAATAGAAATGGGATCAGCCTCCCCAGCTTTCTCTGTCAAGGTTACGATAATTAATAGCTTCAGCCAGGTGATGGGTTTGAATGTTTTCAGAACCCTCCAGATCAGCGATAGTGCGTGAAACTTTCAGGATCCTGTCAAAAGCACGTGCAGACAAGCCTAATTTTTCTATCGCATTTTTTAAAAGGCTATTTCCTTCAACAGATACTTTACAAAAACGTCTTACAATTGATGTTGACATTTGGGCATTTGAATAGACCGCTTTAAAATTTTTAAATCTTTCTAACTGAATATTCCTGGCTTTAATTACCCTTTCCCTTATAATACTGCTTTTTTCAGCATCCATAACTTCTGTCAGGCGACGAAAAGGAACAGGAACAATTTCAATATGTATATCAATACGATCGAGAAGCGGGCCCGAAATTTTGTTCAGATATTTTTTAACATTGCCGGGATTACAGGCACACTCTCTGGCAGGATGATTATAATAACCGCATGGACATGGATTCATGCTTGCAACAAGCATAAAATTTGCCGGAAAATCAACTGCCAGTTTTGCCCTCGAAACTGAAATCTTTCTGTCTTCCAATGGCTGACGCATGACCTCAAGTACATTACGTTGAAATTCGGGCAGCTCATCAAGAAATAAAATTCCATGATGAGCAAGTGAAATTTCACCTGGCTGAGGATAATTACCTCCCCCTACGAGTGCTGCATTTGAAATCGAATGATGAGGGTTACGAAAAGGCCTTCGGGTCATTAATGAATTGTCTTTCCCCAGCTTTCCGGCTACAGAATGGATCTTTGTAGTTTCAAGCGCTTCTTCAAGTGTCAAAGGAGGGATAATTGTTGGCAGCCTTTTTGCCAACATAGTCTTTCCGGCCCCCGGAGGACCAATCATCAGAATATTATGAGACCCTGCAGCGGCTATCTCAAGAGCACGTTTAACATTCTCCTGTCCTTTGACATCGGCAAAATCAATATCCCAGTTATTTATCTTTTCAAAGAATTCTTTCCTGACATTTACGGTGGAAGGTTCAATTTTTATTTTTCCATTTAAAAACTCTGTTACTTCAGTCAGATGATCCGCCCCGATAACTTCAAGCCCTTTCACTACAGCAGCTTCCCGGGCATTTTCACGGGGGATGATCATCCCTTTAAAATTAGCCTCTTTAGCTCTGACAGCAATTGGAAGGACACCCTTAATACGCTGGAGGTTACCATCAAGAGAAAGCTCTCCCATTATAATATATTTATCAAGCAAATCAGGGTTTATTTGTGATGAAGCAGCCAGAACTGCCACTGCAATCGGAAGATCATAGGCAGCTCCCTCTTTTCGTAAATCAGCAGGGGCAAGATTAATTACAACCCGCTTATTTGGCCAGAAAAATCCGTTTGTTTTAATTGCTGTTTCGATCCTTGGATGACTTTCTTTTATGGCACTGTCAGCCAATCCAACTATAAAGAATTTAATACCCTGACTTATATTGACTTCAATTGTAATAATGGTGGCATTTATTCCCTGAACAGAGCTTCCGTAAACTTTTATCAACATAAGAAAGGAGATTGATTCCAATCTTAATGGAGGGAAAAAATAAAAATCAGCCTCCGGGAAAAAAGTTTTTTAAGTTTAAAACCGATGAAAAACATAAAACATGCTTTTCACTATATTTATTCATTCTAATAAATAATAAGCCTTTGTTTATTTTAAATTTTATTTAAATAGCTTATATTTACAATGCAGATGATACTTAGGCTTCCGGGTATTACAATATCTTTAACTAATTCTATCAATATGATTAAAAATTATACTCTTTTTAGTGCCATTGTCAGGCTGTCAAATATTTTAAAGAAAAGTTCTTCTTATTTGATAAATAAAAACAGCTTTTTTTTAAAAAATTCTCTAAAATTATTTCCTGTTTATTTAACAGGATTTATTTTCTTTTTTATTTCCTCATGTAGTAATAATAAAACAGAAGTTGCAAAGGCTGATATTCAATGTAATAACATTCGACATTATTTGATAAATGCTGCAACGGAAATTACAAATTCTGCCCTGAAAGATATTAAGTCTTTAAAAGACTGGGAAAATGAAAAACAGGATAGGTTTAATGAGTTAATAGAGATGTTAAGTCTTCAGGATATGCCACTTCTATCCCAGAGAAATCCTTTAAATGTTAAGATCACCGGAGTTATTCAAAGAGAGGGATACCGTATTGAGAAGCTTTATTATCAATCTCTTCCGGGATTATATGTCCCTGCTAACCTGTATATTCCGGATAACTTAAAAGGGCCTGCACCGGCAATTCTTTATCTTTGTGGCCATGCGCTTACTCAAAAAACATATTATCAGGCTCATCCTGATAAATTTGCCAGATTAGGTTTTGTATGCCTTATTGTGGAAACTATTCAATTGGGAGAGGTTCGTGGTGAACATCATGGTTGTTATGCCAAGGGATGGTTCAACTGGTACAGTCGTGGATATACACCGGCAGGCGTTGAAGTATGGAATGGGATAAGAGGTTTTGATCTTCTTTCTGAAAGGCCTGAAGTAAATTCCAATAAAATGGGAATAACCGGTATTTCCGGCGGAGGCGCAATGAGTTGGTTCATGGCTGCAGCTGATCCCAGAGTTAAAGCCGCGGCTCCGATATGTGGCGGCAGCACCCTCGAAGCGCATATCACAACACGCACTATTGACGGACACTGTGATTGCATGATGCCTATCAATACTTATTGCAGAGATTTACAGGATATAGGGGCATTGATTGCACCAAGGCCTTTGTTAATAGGGCAGGCCGATCGTGACGGATTGAATACTATTGAATCGGCCTGGCAACTATATTATGATATTAAAAAAATATATGACCTTTACGGGACCTCAGATAATATAGAGATGGTAGAATCGCCAGGAGGCCATTCCTATCATAAAATTTCCAGAGAAAAGATATTTTCATTTTTTCTGAAGCATCTGGCAGATAAAGAAGTTACTCCCGAAGAAGCCGGTGATATAGATGCATCCCCCGAAAATCTGCTTTCCAATGAAGAATTAAGAGTATATACCGACGGAGCCCCTAAAGATGACCGTACAACCATTATTCAGGATTCATTTGTCAATCTTGCTGAAGCCCCCGACATTTCCAGTGAAAAAGATTTAACAATCTGTCGTGATTCAATTAAAGAATTACTTTTAGAAAAGACATTTGGTGCTTTTCCTAAAATTTCTGTTCCATTGGAACCTGAATTAGTTTTTCGCACTCTTGACCGTGCAGCCTTTGGAAGTGATATTTATTCTTTTGTTAGTGAAGAGGGCTGGAGAATTAAGGTAGATATCCGCTGGAGGAACAATCCTTCTGAACGAAAGCCTTTAATGATCGTTCTGCGAAATCCCGATGAAAACCGTGGTGAATCCGAAATCTTTATTAACAGTCTTCAGCGCGGATGGAATATTGCCTTTGTAGAAGTACGCGGTGTCGGAGAAAATGGCTGGGACCCTGATCAGCAATGGCATATAAGACGGGCTTCTGCATGGACTGGCCGAACAGTTGCATCTATGCAGGTATATGATCTGCTTCGTTGTATTGAATTTTGCAGGAACCTTCAGGGCGTAGACCCTCAAAAAACAGGCCTCGCAGCCAGAGATGCAATGTGCGTGGTAGCTCTTTATGCGGCTTTACTGGATGGAAAATGCCAAAGCATTGTTTTGAAAAATCCACCAGAAACCCAGGATGCCGGAAGTAATCCGGATGGAAGAGGAGATGCTATAGAAATGATTAATTGCCTGAGAATAACGGATGTTTATCAACTTCCTGCATTATTATATCCGGCAGATATAGTATTTATCGATGCCATCCCCGATAAATTTAGCTGGTCTGAAAATATTCTCAAAGGATTGGGAAAAAAAGGATTTAAAGAAATAGGAGAAATTTAATTTTAAAAATAAAACTAATGAATAAATCATTTTTTGGCATTCTCTTTATAGCTATAAGTTTATTCTTATTTACATCTGAAATTTATTCGCAAAAAGAGCTCAATGTTGTACCTAACTGGTACTACTTCAAAAATTCTCCAAATTCATTATATGATCATTTTTCAAATGAAGCTCTTAAATTGTTAGAGGAACGCCACCAAACTGTTGCGAAAATTCAAACCATAGCTGAGTGGCAAGAAAGGCAGAAGTGGATTAAAAAGACCATGGTGGATATTATCGGGCCTTTTCCCGGGAAGACTCCATTAAATCCCCGCATTACCAAAACAATAAAAAAGCAGAAATTCACGGTGGAACATATTGTTTTCGAGTCACAACCTGGATTTAAAGTCACTTCTTCTCTTTACATACCTGCATCACTTAAAAAGAAAGAAAAAGCCCCTGTTATAATATACTGTAGTGGCCATAGTGATAACGGATACCGTTCAAATGTTTATCAGCATGTAATTACAAATCTTGTATATAAAGGATTTTTGGTATTTGCCTTTGATCCGGTCGGACAGGGAGAAAGATTACAGTATTTTAATCCGAAAACCGGTAAATCTGACATAGGAAGCGCTACAGCCGAGCATTCCCATTCAGGCGCCCAGGTATTTATAACAGGAAGCTCACTGGCTATGCATATGATATGGGATGGTATTCGTGCTGTTGATTACCTTCTGACAAGAAAAGAAGTTGATCCTGAAAGAATTGGCATTACCGGCCGCTCGGGAGGAGGGACACAATCTGCTTATATAGCAGCCATGGATGATAGAATATATGCAACAGCCCCGGAATGCTACATTACAAATCTTACCAGATTATTTCAATCAATCGGGCCACAGGATGCCGAACAAAATCTTTATAAAGCCATATACCGCGGCATTGACCATCCTGATTATCTTATTGTACGCGCTCCAAAACCTGCATTAATGATAACCACTGTTAACGATTTTTTCAGTATTCAGGGAGCCAGGGAAACAGCAGAGGAAGTATCACGAATTTACAAAGCCTTTGGTAAAGCTGAAAATTTCAGTATGACGGAAGATATAGACATACATGCTTCCACTAAAAAGAATAGAGAAACTATGTATGCTTTTTTCCAAAAACATCTGAATAATCCGGGTAGTTCTGAAGATGAAGAATGTGAATTACTTACTGAAGAAGAACTCCGTGTTACTGATACAGGACAACTTTCGACATCACCGGGAAGTGAAACTATTTTTAGCTTAAATGTAAAAGAAGCTGAAAAACTAAATACGAATTTACAGTTATCAAGATCAAATCTCAATACTCACTTACCGGAAGTATTAAAATCATCACGAATGCTTTCGGGATTTGCAGAACCAAAAGAAATAAAAGGGCCCTTCCATACGGGTTCAATTCAAAGGGAAGATTATCTGATTGAAAAATATTTTATCCAGGGTGAAGGGGAATATATTATACCTTATTTACTCTACCTGCCTGAATCCCCAAACAGGAAAGCGTTGATCTACCTGCATCCGGCGGGTAAAAACGCAGATAGTGCCAGCATAACTGAAATAGAATGGTTTGTTAAGCAAGGATATACAGTTCTCTCACCTGATCTCTTAGGTATGGGGGAAACAGGAGGTGATAATTTTTTTACAAAAGTGTCTGGCGGGAGTGTAACATATAAATTTTGGTTTGCTTCAATACTTGTTAATAAAAGTATTACCGGAGTCTGGGCTGGAGATATTATCAGGTTATGCCGTGTTTTGGAGAATAATAATTCTGTCACGGATATTTTAGCTTTGGCAAAAGGTATTACTGTACCTGCTCTCCTCCATGCGGCAGTTTTTAATCCGGGTATCAGGCATATCGCATTGATTGATCCCCTATCCTCATATAATACCCTGGTAATGAATCGCTTTTATGCAACCTTCAATATTCACGCTGCAATTGCAGGCCTGCTTCAATCGTACGATCTGCCGGACCTTGCTGCATGCATTGCACCAAGAAAGCTGTTGTTTGCAGGAGTGGTTAATGGTGAAGGAAAACTGTTAAATCAGGTTGAACTTAATGAAGAACTTTCTATAGTTAAAACAGCCTATACTAATAAAAATGCTGAAAAAAATTTAAAAATAATGTTGCCCGAAATGATTTTGCCTTTTCCTGATTTATACAAAACATGGTTAAATGAAGATTAAGGCAGGATTAAGTTCTCTATTTTTGATCAGTTAAATGATCGTTTTTATTAAATCTTTAAAAAAATCAGATCTGGCGTATCTGAAAGTATTGGCACTGATATTTTTTATTTAAAAATGAAAATTTAAAATGCGAAGACTCAATTAAAACTTCGTTAAACATAATGATCGCAAAATTTAAATGATCAAATGCTCATTGATAATTTGTCATTCTTAATATTTATCTATTCCATAACCAAATTTAAATTTTTCCTATGATAAAAAACCTTAAATATCGAATTAAAGGGATAGTAAATACATTATTTTTCATTTTTCTATCCTTAATATTTAATAATACCGTTTTTTCACAAGTTGTTTTTAACGGTATTGATAACAATTTAAGTAATCTGTATCGTTTATCTGATGCTAAAACCCGGTCAATCAGTCCGGAAAATTTTACAGGCGAAAAAGGTAAAGGCGGAATGGCAACACTTGAGGAAGGATCAGCTGCCGCTTCTGCAAAAAATCTTGGAGTTGGCTGGAAAGTGAACCCTTTCATCAGAATTGCCGCGGGCGAAACCTTTACCCTGGCAGAAATTGAGGGCCCCGGAGTTATTCAGCATATATGGATGACTCCCACGGGAAACCGCAGAAGGAGTATTTTACGAATATATTGGGATGACGAAAAAAATCCTTCTGTTGAATGCCCATTGGGTGACTTTTTTGCAAACGGCTGGGGTGAGTATGCACAGGTTTCTTCCCTGGCTGTGTGTGTCAATCCGGGTAGCGCTTACAATTGTTACTGGATCATGCCTTTTCGAAAAAAAGCAAGGATCACTGTGACTAATATGGATAATAAAAACATGGTTTTATATTATCAGATAACTTATGCCCTTACTCCGGTTCCCGAAGATGCTGCCTATCTGCATGCAAGTTTTAGAAGGGTTAACCCCCTTCCTTATAAAGAAGTTTACACAATAATTGACGGAATTAAAGGCAAAGGTCATTATGTGGGGACTTA
>CAZLXM010000036.1:0-16732 GCA_964563105.1 uncultured Bacteroidaceae bacterium | reverse complement strand
GGGCGTGAATAGTAATGGATGGTGGGGAGAAGGAGAAATCAAATTTTATATGGATGGGGATAAGGCTTTCCCAACCATTTGCGGAACAGGATTGGAAGATTATTTCAGCGGGTCTTATAATTTTCATGCAAGAGATCCTGTAACCAACGCAGGAGATGCTCACGGCTACCGGGAGTTTACAACTCCATATTCAGGGATGCCCCAGGTTATAAAACCTGACGGGCTCTACAGATCTCAAATGAGATTCGGACTTTACAGATGGCATATTACTGACCCGATAAGATTTGATAAAGACCTTAAAGTTACAATTCAGGCTCTTGGCTGGAGACAATCGGGAGGCTACCTTCCCCTGCAGGATGATATCTCGTCAGTTGCATTCTGGTATCAGGCTGAACCTCATGCAAAGTTTTATGAATTACCATCTGTAGAAGAGCTCGATATAAATTAATTTTTTGTTTCGATTTGTTATTTCTGTCCTAATTATATAAATCATAGTTTAAAAATGACACGAAATTTTTTAATTTCCATCTCCGGGATTTTATCTGTTTCAGCTGCTTATTGCCAAACAAACCGGAATAATCTGCAAAAACCGAATATTATTATTCTTTTGGTGGATGATCTTGGTTGTAAGGATGTAGGATTTATGGGAAGCAGTTATTATGAAACTCCAAATCTCGACAAACTGGCAAACCAGGGCTTAATTTTTACCAATGCATATGCATCGTGTGCTGTATCCTCTCCCACAAGAGTTTCAATCCAGACCGGCCGTTATCCGGTTCGTTCAGGAATTACAGATTGGATACGTGCACGTTTTCAGTTAGAAAATGGTGAATATAGTACTTCTCTTTATGATGAGAATCCGGGAAAAAGTTTAAGAACTCCTTCCAATCCCTATTGGATGGAATTAAATGAGATAACTATTGCAGAAATACTTAAAACCCGGGGATACTTTAGCTGCCATATAGGTAAATGGCATCTTGGTCCTGATGAATATTATCCGGAAAAGCAGGGATATGATATTAATATAGCCGGAAATGATATGGGACAGCCCGTTAATTATTTTGATCCATACATCAATGCAAAAGGTGTAGGCTTCCCGAATCTTCAATCACGCAAAACTGGTGAGTATCTGGAAGACCGTCTGGCTGATGAGCTGATAAGAGTAATTGAGAACAATAAGGATAAGCCTTTTTTTATAAATATGTGCTACTATTCTGTTCATCGTCCTCTTATGGCGAAACCTGAGCTCATTGAAAAATATAAAATGAAAAATGCAACAGACGGACAGAATAATCCGGTGTATGCTGCTATGATTGAAAATCTGGACCAGGCAGTGGGAACAATGATCAATACTCTGGAAAAAAACAATCTCCTGGAAAACACCATTATCTTTTTTATGTCAGATAACGGTGGTTTAATTGAAGTCACGGATAATTCACCTTTCAGGGCAGGTAAAGGTTATCCTTATGAAGGAGGTATTAAGGTCCCAATGTTCATATACTGGAAAAATAAAATAAATCCTGGTCAATTTTGTAATCAGCTTGTTTCAACTCTGGATATTTTACCTACTATTTGTGCAATTACAGGCTCCCCTCTTCCTGAAACAGAAATTGACGGACAAAATATAAGTCCGGTATTTACGGGTAATAAACTAAGGGATAAACCATTATTCTGGCATTTCCCTCATTACTGGGGGAAAGTAGTAACACCTTACAGTATTATCAGAGATAAGGAATGGAAATTAATAAAATGGTATGAGGATGCTGAATATGAATTGTTTAATTTGAATAAGGATATGAAAGAAAGTTATAATTTTTCAGAAAGCTATCCGGCTAAAGTGAAGAAACTGGATAAAAAGCTACAAAAATGGCTTAGAAGGACAGATGCAAAACTACCAGAAAAGAAATGAAAAGAAGATACTAAATTGAGCATAATTTATTTTATAATAAATACATAACAAATATTTACCTTATGGAAACAAAATTAACTCAAAACAAATTGTTTATAACCGGAAGCTTTCTTCTGATTCTTGGAGGAGGATCACAATGCGGTATATCTAAAGACAGGGACCCCAATATTGTCTTAATCTTTACTGATGATATGGGTTATGGAGATCTGGGCTGTTATGGTGCAAATTTGTATCAAACTCCAAACCTGGATCAAATGGCTGCACATGGAATGCGCTTTACTAATTTTCTGGTTTCTCATGCAGTATGCAGTGCTTCACGGGCTGCTCTTATGACAGGTTGTTATGCCAATCGTGTAGGGATTTCCGGAGCACTAAATCCATTAGGAAACATAGGCCTTAATCCGGAAGAAGAAACAATTGCCGAAGTCCTTAAATCCCGAAATTACAAATCCATTGCTATTGGAAAGTGGCATTTAGGCCATCATCCTGAATTCCTGCCTACTAATCAGGGATTTGATGAATATCTTGGAATTCCTTACTCCAATGACATGTGGCCTGTTAATTATGATAATACCCGGCTTAAACCTGAGGAAAAGTCAAGAAAAGCCAGTTATCCCGAGCTTCCTCTGATTCATAATACAGAAAAAATAAGAGAATTCAGAACTCTTGAAGATCAGGCAGATATTACTACTTTATATACCGAAAGAGCAGTTCAGTTCATCAGGGAAAACAAAAAGAATCCTTTTTTTCTCTATCTGGCACATTCCATGCCCCATGTTCCTCTTGCAGTTTCCGATAAATTCAAAGGTAAAAGTAAACAGGGATTATATGGTGATGTATTAATGGAAATTGATTGGTCAACAGGTGAAATTATAAAAACATTGGAAGAATGTGGATTAACTAAAAATACACTTGTGATTTTTACATCAGATAACGGCCCCTGGCTCAACTACGGAGATCATGGCGGATCATCCGGTGGTTTACGGGAAGGTAAAGGAACTTCATGGGAAGGTGGACAAAGAGTCCCCTGCATAATGAAATGGCCCGGAGTAATACCTGCCGGACAAATTTGTTCAGAACTTGCGTCAACAATTGACATCCTTCCTACCCTTGCAGCTATCACTTCAGCAAAACTCCCCGAAAAGAAAATTGACGGATTAAATATCTTTTCTTTGATGACAGGATCAGAAGCCCCTCCTCCACGGGATATTTTTTATTATTACTACAGACAAAACAGTCTGGAAGCTGTACGCAAAGGTAATTGGAAACTGGTTTATCCGCATCCGGGCAGAACTTATGAAGGATTTAAACCCGGAAATGGTGGTTGGCCGGGTGAGGTAAATAATAACTTTCCTTTTGAAGGAGGACTGTTTGATCTGCGCCGGGATCCCGGAGAAAGATATAACATGTATGATCATTATCCCGAAATTGTAGAAGAATTAAACCGAATAGCAGAGCTGGCAAGAGAAGACCTGGGCGATGACCTGAAAAAGATGAAAGGCAAAAACCGGAGGCCGGCAGGAATTATAAATCCTTAAAACAGAATTCGGGCATATTCTCTAATTAACTTTTTTACAATAGTTATAATCATTATATGAAAACAGAAATTTCACAAAATTTATCAAATGAATAATTTTTTTTCCAAATCACTCGCATTTTTGGCAATTGGAACAGGATTTACTTCTTGTTCACAGAATAATAAAGATATTCAGCCGCCAAACATATTATTCATTATGAGTGATGATCATGCTTATCAGGCTATCAGCGCTTATGGATATGATCTGCTTCATACTCCTAATATTGACAGGCTTGCAAAAGAAGGTGCTATTTTTGATCAAAGTTTTGTAACAAATTCACTTTCGGCACCCAGTAGAGCGGTATTACTTACCGGAAAATACAGCCACATAAACGGGAAAGTGGATAATGTGACTAAATTCAATTGGGAACAGCCTAATTTTGCAAAATTATTACAGGAAGCAGGATATGAAACAGCATTGATTGGAAAAATACATCTGGAAGGAGTACCTCAGGGATTTGACTACTCAAATGTTTTACCCGGACAAGGCCAGTATTATAATCCCGAGTTTATCGAAAATGGTGTAATGAAAAAATATGAAGGTCATGCCACTCCGCTTACAACACAATTTACTCTTAACTGGCTGAAAAATATTCGTAATAAAAAGAAACCCTTCTGCTTACTTTATCACCAAAAAGCACCTCACCGTAATTGGCTGCCGGAGCCAAAATATCTTGATTTTCTTGAGGACAAAGAATTTGAATTTCCGGAGAATTTTTTCGACAATTATGAAGGAAGAGGATCAGCAGCAAAACAGCAGGAAATGGAAATCGTTGGCCATATGATGTGGGGACATGATATGAAATTTGAAAACGATCCTTTTACCGGTGAAGCAACTAATTTTACAAGGGATTTGAAAAGAATGAACGAAGAGCAAAGAGCTGCATGGCGGGCGGCCTATGATCCCCGTAATGAAGCCTTTCTTGAAAATAAACCTGAAGGCAGAGAGCTTGCTAAATTCATGTTCTACCGTTATATCCGTGATTATCTCAAATGTGTTAAATCAATAGATGACGGAGTGGGTGAAGTAATGGACTATCTGGAACAAAATGGACTATTGGATAATACTGTAGTTATTTATACTTCCGATCAGGGATTTTATATGGGTGAACATGGATGGTTCGACAAAAGATTCATGTATGAAGAATCTTTAAGAACACCTTTGTTACTACGTTATCCAAAAGAAGTGAAAGCAGGGACCAGGATAAACAAAATGGTTTTAAATCTGGACCTTGCACCTACATTTCTCGATTATGCCGGCATTGATAAACCCAAAGATATGCAGGGTGAGTCTTTCCGTAAAGTGGTGGCAGGGAAAAAAACTCCATGGCGAGATGCGATTTATTATCATTATTATGAATATCCTGCTGTACACATGGTTAAAAGGCATTACGGTATAAGGACCGACAGTTATAAACTCATCCATTTTTATTACGATATTGATGAATGGGAATTATATGATCTGGAAAAAGATCCGAAAGAAATGAAAAATGTCTATGGTGATCCTGATTATGCCGGAATACAGGATAAACTTCATAAAAAGCTTGAGAAACTGAGAAAACAATATGGGGATTCTGATGAATTGTCCCGGGAAATATTAAATACTTATTTACAAAACCGAAAAAAATAAATTTTATTAAAAGTTATAAGCTTGTATTGAATTTTTTTCTATTTATTTACAGTATCCGAATAAAACGAATTGGTTTAAAGATCGGGGGCTTTCCAATAATCAGGCTTCTTTTTTTAAATTTTTTCTGCTAAAAAGATATTTTATTGTCAGGATAAAATTTGAAAGAAAAAATCTTTTATAAATCCTTTTAAATAACAATTTATCTGCTTTTGTATTAATTTCTATATTTTTCGGAAAGATTATTTCCTGAATTTCTTCCCTGTCTCTTGCAGCAAATCGCCTGATACGGTAATTAAAAATATTATGATGAGTAGCCCTGGAATCAAATCCGATATTTCTTATCATATTGTACTCCGGCATTATTGCTTTGAGATTTTTCAGCCATATTAAATAAAGATACTGATAATCCCAACTGTCAATTTTAAAGCCTGCAGCCTGCCGGAATTTATCCCACCAATAAACTCTTTCAATAAAAGTGTTATATTTTACATTCAAAGGCGGATATTCTTCAATGTTTACTTTAAAATCTTTCCATACTCTTTTCCAGGTAGCCCAGCCCCAAATATGAGGGTATTTAGAGAAAAAGAAAGATGCTTCTGAAAATTTGTTACTCTTTTTATGATGCGTACTTCCGCTGATATGCCCAACACTAAGATCATTTCTATAATATTCAAGCAATTGTTGGCAAAAATGAAAAAATGAAACGTTAGGAAGACAATCATCTTCTAGAATAATACCCTCTTCCTCCGAGTCAAAAAACCAGTCAATTGCCTCCGATACAGCTCGCCAGCATCCCAAATTTGTATCCCTGTATAACCTTTGGACTTTACAATTCCAGTTTATATTCTCAGTAATATTTCTTGTTTCCGTGCATACCCGGCTTTCTTCGGTATTCTTTGGCCCGTCTGCTGCAATATATAATCTGGCAGGTTTTACAGATGCAATTTCATTCCATACTTTTTGAGTCAGATCAGGTCTTCTGTAAATAAGAAAAAGTACAGGGACATTATAGTTTTCAGGAATCATTGATAATAAAATTTTATAAATAAATAATTAAACCCACCCGAAAAAGCTGTTTTTTAACAACTTAAATTAATACTAAATATTACATTAATATTTTTAATTATAAGAACATGAAAACTGTAAAAATCAGGCACTAAATTCTTTTAATTTTTCGGTAATTAAATCCTGACTTAATAACTTATCTCTTTCAAGTATCTTCAGCATATCCCAGTAAGTATCACCTTTATTTTTGAACAACAGAAAATGATCAATAAATACTGTTAAATCATGCCATTTCCCAAGTTTTACTTCAAGTTCGGAAAATAATTGCATTTTATTACTGTTTTGTAAAAAGAATGAATTATCGCCTATTGAATCACGTATATATATCATTTCCTTCATGTATTTCCTTATTAAATGTAATACGCTGTCATCTGTTATGGTGAAACTCAACTTTTCAATTTCTTCAAGCCTGTTTTGGAACATTTGTGAAGAACCTTCAATTATGCGGTGCTTTTCAATATTTTTAAAACTCTTTTCTATCCTTTTTCTGATCTTTATAAAATCATTAATGTCAAATTCATGTAGTGATTGTTTAAGTTTTTTCCTGGCTTTTCCTTTTTTTTCATTCAACTGTTTAACATATAGATTATAATCGTCCCTTAAATATTTTTTATAGCTTTTCAGAATATTTGTCTGAATCTGAATATCTCTGAGAGCCCCTGCTGATCGATATAATTTCCTTATTCTTTTAAGCAGTTTCTTTGTTTTAGGTTTTTCATTCATAAAATCCAGAAAACCAAGTAAAGCTCTTAATCTCTTTACACTAAGCCTCATATTATGAATGCCCTCAACAGAAATTGATTTAGATATTTTTTTATAATTTTCTACAAAATTCTCTTCTATCTTTTTATTATATGTGTAAATATTAGCAGGCATGATTTTGAAGCTCAGTTATGCTCTATAAAAACAAAACCTAAAGTCTCTTTACAGATACATTTAAAAATACGAATATAAGGATAATTGATCATTCAATATTGTTCATTGCAGGTATTATGAACCATTTAGAAAGTTGAAAAGATCTTACAGGCTATTCAATATTTTATAATTTCTTAATTCTTTTCGGAATTGAATAGCTCCGGGGCATATAACTTCCAGCTTATCCCAGAATTCTTTACTATGATTTTTCACTTTTGTATGTAAAAGTTCATGCAATATTATATAATCTGATAAATGCTCCGGAAGTGCCATGAGATAAAGATTCAGGTTAATTTTGTTTTTTCCTGAACAACTCCCCCATCTGGTTCTCATTTTTTTAATAGATAAGCCATTATAATTGAAAGAAAATTTATCAGCCAAATATTTTAACCTGCCAGGAAGATAATCCCAGGCTTCCTTTCTATATGTCTCTTCAATTGCATTTTTTATGAAAGCCTGGCAATCATCTGATTGTACATCCATATTATATGGCACAAAAATATCAAGATAAGGATATGATATTTTCTTTTTCAGTTTGTCTTTCTCAGAGATTAAAATTCTTAGTGTATGATTAAATGTTTTATATCCGGAGTTTGCATCAATAATAGCTTTCCTTTTATCAATATTTATCCTGTTTTTGGTTTTGTTTATCCAGCCTTTTTTGCTGAACAGGAATTCCTCAGCATGTTTATAACTTATAAAATATGGAAGAGTAACAGAAATTTCCCCGTTATTTTTTACTCTTATCACCAATCTTTTAACTCCCGTTTTCTTTTTATACACAACTTTGCCCAAGTCTTTGTATATTTCTGTCCTTTCCCTTTTCATTCTATTTTATAAACAATTTTCTTACTTTTATAATAATGAACTTTCTTTATTTAAACTAAATAGATTCATTGATTATTTATAAATCCGAAATAAGGCATTATTTTTGATTTTTAAAAAGCTGTTTTTTCCGTTTTACAGCGATAAATACCATCAGTAATATATATTAAAATGTTTACAATAAAAGCATTAAGCTTATCAATCCTTTTCACATTAATTATTTGTCCAAAGGCAGAAACCAGGGAGCCATGGACATTAGAACAATGTATAGCTTATGCACTGGAAAATAATATTCGCATAAGACAGCAAAAGATTGCAGTAAATATAAATGAAAATAATTTTTATCAGTCAAAAGCTGATCGTTATCCAAATTTAAATTTTTCTGCATCTTATGGTATATCTTTTGGTCGTGCACTTGATCAAACAACTTATCAATTTACGGAGGATCAGACCATTCAGTCGAGTAATCTGAGTTTAAGTTCTTCAACGATACTTTTTAATGGTTTGCAGAAGCAAAATACCATAAAACAGAATTATTTCAATCTTCAGGCAGGCTTAAATGATCTTGAACGTTTAAAAAATGATATATCACTAAATATAGCTGCTGCTTATCTGCAAATTTTATTTAACAGGGAATTACTGGAAATTTCAAAGAGCCAGTTGGATTTGACCAAACAGCAGGTTGAAAGGACGAGAGTTCTTGTTGAATCAGGCAGCCTTGCAAAGGGAAGTTTTCTTGAAATTCAGGCACAGGAAGCTGCTGAAGAAGTACAAGTTGTGAATGCAGAAAATCTTCTGAACATGTCATATCTGACTTTAATGCAGATACTTGATCTTGACATTTCGGGATCCTTCAGCATTGTGATTCCCGAAATAGCAGGAATTGATGAAAAGGAGCTGATTTCCGGACCTGAATTAGTATTTAATGAAGCTCTTGGAATTTTACCCCAGATTAAAAGTTCGGAATTATACTTAAAAAGTTCAGAAAAGGCTTTTGATATTGCCAGAGGTAATCGCAGCCCGAGATTAAGTTTATCAGCTACCTATGGTTCAGGATATTCTGATATCCGTGAAAGATTAATAGGTTCTGAAGCCATTACTATTCCAATTGGTAATACTGAAAGTGGTGAGAAGGTTTTTGCTACTACCCGTAATCCTTTGTATGCAAATTACCCTTTAATAAAGCAGTTTAAAGACAATGCAAGTACCAGCTTATTTCTTAGTCTTTCAATCCCTCTGTTTAATGGTAATCTAATTAATAATTCCATTAAAAACGCAAGACTTAATATGCAAAATCATAAACTGGAACTTGAATTTGCCCAAAAAACTCTTTATGAAGAAATAACCCGCTCTTATAATGATGCCATTGCTTCAATGAAAAAGTTCAATGCATCTGAAAAAGCCCTGACTGCTATGGAAGAGTCGTTTAAATATACCCGCGAAAAATTTGAGTTAGGCCTGGTTACAGCTATAGATTTTAATGTAGCTAAAAATCAGCTTCTTAAAACCCAATCTGATCTTTTGCAATCAAAATATGATTTCCTTTTTAAAATAAATATTTTGAACTTTTACAGGGGTAAACCCTTAAAAATATAAACGAATCCTGAGGCTCTCAAACAATGAAATCAAAAATTATATTTAGAATATTATTATTACTTGCAGTGATAGCTGTAATCTTCATTATTATTGGTAAAAAAAAGGGCTGGATTGGTAAAGAAATTAAGACAAAAGTATCTGTTGAAAAAGTTCAGGTCAGGGATATTGTAGAAATTATATCTGCCAATGGCAAAATTAAACCTCAAACAGAAGTTAAACTTACTCCTGATGTCTCCGGAGAAATTATAGAACTTTATATAAAAGAAGGAGATAAGGTTAATAAAGGAGATTTACTGTTAAAAATCAAACAGGATAATTATTTATCTATCAGAAACAGGGTGGAAGCAACTTTGAATAATACAAAAGCCAGGCTAATACAAGCTGAAGCGCAACTTTTACAGTCTCAACTGGAACATGACCGGAAATTGAAACTTTATGAACAAAATGCAATTTCTGAAGCTGAATATGAATTAGCCAAAACTAACCATATCTCTTTAAAAGCAGAAAAGGCAGCAGCTGAATTTTCTGTTCATAGTGCTGAAGCTTCTTTACGTGAAGCAGAGGATAATCTGAGGAAAACCACTATCTATTCTCCTATTTCCGGAACCATTTCGAAACTTGAAGTCGAACCCGGCGAACGTGTTGTCGGGACCGAATTAATGAGCGGTACTCCTTTATTGAGAATTGCAGACATGGACAAAATGGAAGTGGAAGTAGAGGTAAATGAAAATGATATAATCAGAGTGCATAAACATGATACTGCACTGATTGAGGTTGATGCATATCCCGGACAAAAATTCAAAGGGCTTGTAACAGAATTGCCTATATCAGCAAATATTAGCGGCATATCAAGTGACCAGGTCACAAATTTTAATGTGAAAATCCAGGTTTTAAGGGATTCATATCAGGATATAATTACAGAAAGAAATCCTTATCCTTTGCGTCCCGGAATGTCAGCAACAGCAAATATTCAATGCTCCAGAAAATATAATATATTGTCAATTCCTGTTCAGGCTGTTACCACTCGTGCTGATACGGCTCAGAAAATAGTTGACCTGACATATACAAATGATAGTTCAAATGAACAAACACAAAACATAAAAAAGGAAGAGCTGTTAGTTGTATTTGTTGTAAAAGATGATAAAGCTGAATTTAGAGAAGTTGAAACAGGGATCCAGGATGACCATTTTATTGAAATCATCGCAGGCCTTAATATTGATGAAGAAGTAATTATTGCACCATATTCTGCAGTTTCCAAAAGTCTGGAACACAATGCTTCTGTTGAAATTGTTGAAATGGAAGACCTGTTTGGCAAAAACAAAAAAAGAAAATAGAAATTGAGCACAATTTTAAACATAGAAACATCGGGAACTATATGTTCTGTTGCACTGTCAAGAAATAGCAAAGTGATCAGCTTCAAGGAAACTGATACTGAAAAATCTCATGCGAGCCTTTTAACTCCTTTCATTGATGAAGTATTAAAATCTGCCGCTATTAAATTTTCAGAACTTAATGCTATATGTGTAAGTAAAGGCCCCGGTTCTTATACCGGACTGAGAATTGGGGTTTCTACAGCTAAAGGTATAGCTTATGCCATGGATTTGCCCCTTATAGGCATTAGCACATTAGAAATATTAGCTAATGGCTTTCTGGAAAATTTTCCGGAATATCGTGAAAAAGATAATATTCTTCTTTGCCCAATGATTGATGCAAGAAGAATGGAGGTATATACTTGTTTGTTCACTAATACTTTAAAAGCTGTTACTAATGTAAGTGCCGAAATAATTACCCCCGATTCATTCAGGTTTTATCTGTCAGATACAGAAATAGTTTTTTTTGGCGATGGCGCATCAAAATGTAAAGACATCATTAGTAACAGGAATGCAAAATTTATTGATTTTAAAACTATTTCTGCAAGGTATATGAACATTTTATCTCTCATTGCATTTGATAATAAAACATTTGAAGATCTTGCATATTTTGAGCCATATTATTTAAAGGACTTTATTGCGGGAAGAGGAGGTTTGAAAAGCAAAGTGCTTAAATGATTATCGGCACAATACCAGGCTGCAAAAATGATTTGGATTTAAACGTTTTACTCAAAATGTAAAATTGGCTTGGTTTATGTATTGAAAATATCATAAATCAAAACCTAATAAAGAATTTTACGTTTGTAAAATATATCTTAGATCTGACAAATGAAAAAAGTTTACTACATAATCATCTTCTTAACCTTTACTGCATCAAATCTGTTTTCTCAAGTTTCTTCCAACAATTTTGTTGCCGGCGAAAGGCTTAAATTTATCATTTATTATGGTCTGATCGATGCCGGTTTAGTTGAAGCAGAACTAAATTCAACGCAGTATAATAACTTTCATGCCTATCATGGTAAAATGGTCGCCAAATCAATTGGTTTAGCAGATAAATTATTCAAAATAAGAGATGAATATCAGGGCATTTTCAATCCTATTACTCTTTTACCCTACAAAGCGATCAGGGATATAAGTGAAGGTCGCTATAAACGATTTTATGTGGATAAATTTAACCACGATCTGGGAAAGGTTACCACTGAAAAAGGTGAGACATTCGATATTACCTATGAAACAAGAGACATGGTCTCTGTATTTTTTTATATACGTAATATTGACTATTCACAACTTAAAGACAACGCTATCATTAAAATAACTACATTTTTTGATAATGAAATTTTCCCTTTTGATATTCGTTATAAAGGGACAGAAAAGGTAAAAACAAGAGGCGGCACTTATAATTGCATTAAACTTGTACCTTATGTTGAACCGGGCAGAATTTTTAATAAAGAAGATGATATGACGATCTGGCTTTCAAATGATAATAATAAAGTTCCTGTCAGGGTCAGATTTAATCTTAAAGTTGGTTCCGTCAAATGTGATTTGATAGAGTTTTCAGGTTTAAAATATTAATTACCTGCTTTTTATTTCTCTTCCTGGCTGAAAAAGCCAGGCATATTACCGAAAAAAATCTTTGTATACTATTCAATATTTTATTTATTTTGTATTCAATTTTAAAAGAAGTATAGTATATATGGCAACTACTGCAGATTTCAGAAATGGTTTATGTATTGAATATAACGGGGACCTTTATACCATTGTTCAGTTTCAACATGTTAAGCCTGGCAAAGGCGGTGCGTTTGTTAGAACAAAAATGAAAAGCCTTACTACCGGAAAAGTCATTGAGAATACTTTCAATGCAGGAGTCAGGATTAATACTGTCAGGATTGAAAGAAGGCCTTATCAGTTCTTGTATGCCGATGATATGGGTTACCATTTCATGCATCTTGAAAACTATGAACAAGTAGTGCTTGGCCAACATCTTCTTGAAAATACGGATCTTTTAAAAGAGGGACAAAACGTTGAAATAGTATTTCATGCTGATAATGAAACAGCATTAACCTGTGATCTTCCGCCATTTGTTGTATTAGAAGTTAGCTATACTGAACCGGGTGTAAAGGGCGATACTTCATCTTCAACTGCCCTGAAACCTGCCGAGCTGGAAACCGGAGCCAGCATTATGGTCCCTTTATTTGTAAATCAGGGTGATAAAGTAAAAATAGATACACGGACACGTACTTATAATGAAAGAGTAAAAGAATAGTACATTATTATTAGATTTTTTATCTTTATTGCCCGTTAAATACAATTTTTGCCATGGGTGATCAAAATATTTCATCCAGAAGAAAAGAAATTTCTAATTTTAAGCTAAATGCTTTACTTGATATTACTTTGGCAATTAATGAGAATTTTTCAACCCGGGAACTCCTTTCACGTTATGAAAAATTACTTAAAGAAGATTTAAATATTGGTAAAGTATTAATTTTCAAGTTTGGAGATGAGTGGGAATGTATTCTTAATTCAGGATTTAATTTAAATCTGTGTGAAATTGATTTAGCGAAACATCTACTTCCTGTTACAGAAATTTCCTTTGTAAGCTTATCACCTGAAAAAATTTCGGAAGAAGTTGATATAATCATGCCCATTTTCCACCATGGGGATAATGCAATTGCTTATATCCTGATTGGAGACATTGATGAGGAGGGAGAAGGGATAAGCCCGATTATCAAGCATCTCCATTTTATTCAAACTTTATCCAATATTATAATTGTTGCCATTGAAAATAAGAGATTATATAACGAAAATCTTAAACAGGCAGCTTTTAAAAAAGAACTTGAGCTTGCCTCCCGTATGCAAAACCTGCTTATTCCCGATCAAAACAAATTACCATCAAATAAGCATGTTATTTTCAAATCTTTTTATCATCCTCATTTTGAAGTTGGGGGCGATTATTATGATATCATTCAACTTTCGAAAGATGAAGTAGGCTTTTGTATAGCTGATGTATCCGGTAAAGGTATCTCAGCAGCTATTTTAATGTCAAATTTCCAGGCAAATCTTAGGGCCTTATTTACAAAAGAAATAGCTCTTGAACAACTCATTGTTAAACTGAATGAAAGAGTTATGGAAAGTGCGAATGGTGAAAAATTTATTACTCTTTTTATAGCAAAATATAATTATCATCAAAAAAAGCTTGAATTTATAAATGCCGGTCATAATCCTGCCCTTCTTTATCAAATGAGGGATAATAAACTCATACATCTTTCAAGCGGATGCGTTGGCGTTGGCATGCTTGATGAAATACCAAGCATTCATTCAAATAATATCATCATTTCGAATCCGACAAAGCTTCTTTGTTATACTGACGGCCTGGTTGAACTTATTCATGGTGAGAATGTTGATTTTGGCTATAAATATCTTGAGGAAGAAATCTCAAATCAGCGTACTATCGAAGAGAATATCGAGGAAATAATTCAGCATAACAAAATAAAACAAGGCAATCAGGCCATTTTTGATGATGTATCTGTTCTGGGGGCTCAATTTTCGGGGGAGTGACCAGATTTAGTTGCAATAAGTTTCTCTAAAATTTTTAGCTTTTAACTTTTATAATATTATAATTCTTTTTACCTTTTTGTATTAAGATATATTTCCCGTTAAGAAAATCTGCCCTGGTGATCTCCCGGTTATCATTCTCCACTTTCTCTTTATTAATGCTCAATCCTCCACCTGAAATAAGCCTTTTCAATTCACCTTTTGAATTAAATACGCCGGAATATTCAGTAAGGAATTCTATAACATTCATTTCTATATTTACAGTTTCTACTTCAAAAATAGGAAGGCCTTCAAAAACAGAAAGGAAGATATCTTCTTTTATTTTTTTCAATGTATCTGTTGTGCCTTTCCCGAACAAAATCTCAGTTGCTTCAATAACGGCTTCATAATTTTCGATCCCATGTACCATGAGAGTAATTTCTCCTGCCAGCTTTTTTTGTAATACTCTCAAATGTGGAGCTTGTGAATGTTCTTTTACTAAAAAATCTATTTCTTCTTTTGTAAGTAAGGTGAAAATTTTAATATACTTTTCAGCGTCTTCATCTGAAACATTAAGCCAGAACTGGTAAAATTTATATGCTGAAGTTCTTGCCGGATCGAGCCATATATTTCCTTCTTCAGTTTTCCCAAATTTTCCCCCGTCACTTTTAGTAATGAGCGGGCATGTTAAGGCGAATGCTTCTCCTCCCTCGATCCTCCTGATGAGTTCGGTACCTGTAACAATATTTCCCCACTGGTCCGATCCTCCTACCTGTATTTTGCATCCCATCGTACGGTAGAGATGTAGAAAATCATAGCCCTGAACCAGCTGATAAGAGAATTCAGTATATGATAATCCGGTTTTTGAATCTTCGCCAAGCCGTTTTTTAACAGATTCTTTTGCCATCATGTAATTCACGGTGATGTGCTTACCAATATCCCTGATAAAATTAAGATAACTATAATCCTTCATCCAGTCATAATTATTCACCATGATAGCAACATTAGGCATATCTGATTCGAAATCAAGGAATCCGGCAAGTTGCTTTTTTATACATTCCTGATTATGCCTTAAAATATCTTCTGTCAGAAGGTTTCTTTCCTGCGATTTACCTGAGGGATCGCCGATCATTCCGGTAGCCCCTCCCACTAATGCAACAGGTTTATGTCCTGCAATCTGAAAATGCTTAAGCAGCATAATACCAACAAGGTGCCCTATATGCAATGAATCAGCGGTAGGATCAATGCCTAAATAGCCTGTAGTCATTTCTTTCTGAAGCTGTTCTTCTGTTCCAGGCATAACGTCATGCAACATGCCTCTCCACTCCAGTTCCTTTATGTAGTTCATCCTTTAAAAAAATTTTTTCAAAGATAGGTAAATAAGTAGATTTTTTCAGAAAGATTTATAATGTGGATTTTATCCTAATTCTTAAAACAAGTTCTTAGGGATTAAGTTTGTTTAAGTACCGTATCTGAAGGTTTTTTTGTTTTATCCAATTTGAAATCAAAACTATCTATTCTTAAATATGGAAATACCAGGGGGGCAATAACAGATACAGGTGAAAATAAAAAAGAGTTGGCTTTATCTTTTTTTGAAATTAATTTGGAACCCGGATCGAAGAAATTCAACAAGCCTAAAATGATACTGAGTATAAATCCCGTTTTCAGGCAATTAAATATCATTCCGGCTATTCTGTTTATAAATCCGAGAGACACAGCTTTAATCAGAGAATTAGTCACTCCGGCAAGAATATGAACGATTATTACGATCACTATAAATGTAAGTGCAAAAGCAGTAGTTTTAAGTGTTGCAGGGTCTTTTTGAAAATGTTTAATTAAAAAAGGTATAGAATAGTCTGAAAATTTAAGAGCGCAATAAATTCCAAGGATAATAGCCAGAAGCCCGGCGACAGAACTAATAAATCCTTTATTGTATCCTTTGAAAAGAGCCCAGATGAGTGGTATTATAAGGGTAATATCCAGATAGTTCACAAGAAAAATCTTTTTAGTCTGACAAGCGAAATTAATATTTTAGAATTGATAGTCAAATTTAATTTTTTCTTTAATTAGCAGACAACGATTCGACGGTATGGGACGTGGCGGCTAAAAGGCAGCTTTCCTTTCGGGTTATACAAAATTATCTTAAGTTCACAAATCTTCGACTGCTACCTGGGACAGCTATGACCTATACCGTTTGTTAAAGGCTGTGCTTTTTATTTGATGATAAGTCGTTCGACGATTTCTTTAACCGAAAAGGCAATATCACGATACTCCAAAGCTTCATTTTCCGTAGGTATGTAAAAGTCGTCCGGATA
>CAZLXM010000035.1:0-35162 GCA_964563105.1 uncultured Bacteroidaceae bacterium | reverse complement strand
TCTGAGAATATCCATCTGGATCCTGACAGATAGATTTTGGCACTCCAATCAGGTGTAAATAGTTTGTCAATTCCTTCATAAAGAAAATGCCATCCTATCAGGATTCGTAAACCTGTTAATATAAAACGTGTAATTCTATTCATGGCTTTTACTTTAAGTATTTAAACTATAATGTTATATTTAATGTATAGATTATAGAACCAATAAAATTAATAGTAATGTATATTTTTGACGTAAATATAAAATAATAATTCTAAACTTGATTATCTAACTATTTAATTAACATATCCTTCAATTCATTTTATTATTGCTTCAATAATATTGATGAATTAATAAGATTTGTTTTTGTCAGAGATGTTTAAAAAAGAGAATTTTAAATTTTACCATTTATTCCATTTCCCATCCTTTTCTAACTGGTTCGCGTATAAATTCATCAGCAGCAGGTAAGCCTGTTGCTTTCATATTTTGTGCATCCCAATAAATTTTTTGGCCTCCCAAACGAAGTGACAATACTCCTAAAAGAGTTATTTCAGTGAGAGTTGCGGCATAATCAAAATTTGAAAGGGCTGCAGGCCCTCCTTTGATTGCATCAAGCCATTCCCGTTCATGACCTTTCACCCTGGGTATAGATTGAACAGGGGGAATAAATGAATTTCTCAGGCTTTCCGGATATAATTCAGGCGGACTGCTTGCACCGCCATTATTTAAAAGAACGCCTTTTTCTCCAATAAAAATTGCACCTCTGGATTTTAATGAAATGTTTGCTGGCAGAACATCAGGTGCCTTTGGTTGTAGTCCTCCTGAATACCAGGTAATATCAATATCCTGTTGTTTCCCTTTTGCGGCAAATTTATAATAACCGATCTCAGCATAAGGCGCTATATCTCTGTTTCCTTTATTCCCGCCGGGAAGTACTTCCACTGTCTCCGGGCTTTGAAGTTCAAAAGCCCAGGTTGCAGCATCCATTTCATGACATCCAAAATCTCCCATTGCCCCGCAGCCAAAAACCCAAAAATCTCTCCATTTTACAGGGGTATATAATTTATTGAATGGCTTCCAAATTGTTGGGCCAAGCCACAAATTCCAATTAAAACCTTGAGGAATAGGGTCTGTTTCAGTGGGGAATCCGTTAAGCTCAGGTATCCATCTGGTTGCACTTACCCATAAATGGGCTTCTTTCACTTTTCCTATAGTCCCCGCACGAAGATATTCTACTGTTTGCCTGATAGTATCCAGATTATGTAACTGATTTCCCATTTGAGTCGCCAGTCCCGTTTTTTTAGCCACTTCTCTCATTTTTCGGGCTTCCCATATATTATGTGTTAACGGCTTTTCACAATAAACATGTTTTCCGGCATTCATTGACATAATTGAGATATAGGCATGAGTATTATCAGGTGAAGCGCATACTATGGCATCAAGAGCTTTTTCTCTTCTTAGCATTTCACGAAAATCTTCATATTCTGATACTTTAAAATTAGCTTTCTTTTGTGAGTAAAATTCCTCAATTCTTTTCTTTGTGGGGCCACGTCCACTATCCTCCCTGTATAATATGTCATTTTTCCAGAATTCTGCCGGATCAGCAATGCTAATTATCTGAGCATCATCATGATTGAAAAGCCCGCGGATTATTCCCATAACCCTGCCTCCTGCTCCTGCAATGCCAATATTTATTTTATCACTTGGAGCAACATATCCTTTACCTCCCAGAATATGACGGGGGACAATCATAAAACCGGCAGAGGTCACTGAAGTATTTTTGATAAATGATCTTCTTGTCAGTTTGTCTTTTTTATCTTTAATTTTTGCCATCTTAAAATAATTTATTTAAATCTTACTGTATCAAACTATTATTTGAAAAAAGAATGGATCTGGATCTTCCGGAATTTGATTCCATCCTTATTTTGTTTTATTATATAATTTCCGATTTATAACTCATTTATTTTACTTGTTTTATTTGTAGAGGGGGCCATAGCTTCCACATGCCCTGTAATCTGAACCTTCACAATCCATCCCGAATGCTGACCATGCAGATGGCCGGAAAATTTTTTCTTCGTTAATATTGTGCATACATACCGGGACCCTCAACATAGATGCAAGTGTAATAAGTTCTGCTCCAATGTGTCCATAGGCAAATGCCCCATGGTTTGCTCCCCAGTTAGCCATTACTGAATATACATCTTTAAAGGGCCCTTTGCCGGTAAGCCTTGGTACAAACCAGGTAGTTGGCCAGGAAGGATCAGTTCTGATATTTAATGAATCATGGACTGCCTCAGGTAATTCAACAGTAAATCCTTCAGCAATTTGTAAAACAGGGCCCAGGCCTTTTATTAAATTGATCCTGCTAAGAGTAATGGGCATATCTCCCTTTGTTTTAAATGTTGAAGAGAAACCTCCTCCTCTGAAATATTCAACGTTTGCAGGCCCCCATTTTGTATTATTCAGACATTCCTGCATTTCATCCTCATTTATTTCCCACCAGGCTTTCATGGCAGGTTTACCTGCTATAGTTTGCCTTCCTGTTCCGTCCAAAGCGGAAGATCCGGAATTTATCAAATGAATGAATCCGTTTTCTCCTGTTCCTTTAAGAGAATGTCCTGTTACTCTTTTAACAGCATCAGGGCTCCAATATGTCCTGACATCCGAAAATACTTGTGCTGAACCTGTTAGCAAGTGTCCAAATAACATTGCAACGGCATTTAAACTATCATTTTCTGTTGCTAATATATAAGGTTGACGGATTCCGTTCCAGTCAAATGAGGAACAAAGGATAGCTTCCATGAAGTCTCCGTTTGGAAAATGATCTGTCCATTGCCTCTGTCCTTGAAAACCAGCAGCTATAGCGTTGTGTCCCAAAGCTTCCTCTCCATATCCGGCTTTTTTAAGATTTGGGTTTCCTGTCATCAGGTCTCTGGCTATTAGTGTCATTTTTACCACAAACTCCCAGTCATTATCTTTTTGTGTCCTGCTTCTTGCTTTTTCGGGCAAATTTCGGTCTATGTCTTCCTTACAATTTAATTTAGTCCATTCCAGGGCCCTGGAAAACTCGTCTTTATCAAAAATATTTTCATTAATTCTTCTGGTAAATTCTGACATATCAACATATTCACATCGCATACCAAGATAGTTTTCAAAAAAATCTGAATTAACGATAGAACCGGCAATACCCATTGATACAGAACCTATTGATAAATATGATTTTCCTCTCATAGTGGCAGCAGCAAGTCCGGCTTTTGCAAAACTTAATAACTTGGACTTAACATCATCAGGAATAGTTCTGTCTGTGCTATCCTGGACATCTTTTCCATAAATACTAAATGCCGGTAATCCTTTTTGATTATGACCGGCAAGTGCAGCAGCCAGATAAACAGCGCCCGGCCTTTCAGTACCATTAAATCCCCAAATAGCTTTCTGAACATGCTGATCCATATCAATAGTTTCACTGCCATAGCACCAACATGGAGTAACGGTAATTGAAACTCCGACATTTTCTTTTTTAAATTTTTCAGCAGCTGCTGCTGCTTCAGCAACGCCTCCAATACAAGTATCGGCAATTACACATTCTACTTTAGTCCCATTGGGATGAAAAAGGTTTTCTTCAAGGAAGCGTGCTGCCGATCTGGCCATTCCCATTGTTTGTTCTTCTAATGATTCTCTTACTCCTCCACGTCTTCCATCAATAGTGGGCCGTATCCCTATTTTGGGTAAACTGCCTGCTAATCTGTTGTTATTTGAAACTTTCATTCTATTTATTTTTTATTGATTAATATTTTCTGTTTTAAATAATCAATTGTGTTCTATTAATCTTTTGTAGGCTTCATACATTTTAATATGTTCATCTGTAGTGTTATCAGGAGAATATTCTGTGATTTGGAATGAGTTTTTCACAATTGTTCTCCCTTCGGTTGAGTTTTTAATTATGCCGGATGCTATTGCCTGTGCAAGGATATTACCGATTGAGGCACATTCCACGGGGCCTGCAATAATTTTTCTTTGAGTCAGATTGGCTGTTTGTTTGCATAAATATTCCGATTTACTTCCTCCTCCTATTAAATGAATTACATCAATTTTAACAGCCAGCATTTTTTCAAGTTTTTCAATATTATCCCTGAATGAACAGCATAAGCTATCATAGGCTATCTTAAAATATTCTCCGGGAGATTCAGGTAACTTTTGTCCGGTTTTTCTTATAAATAAATCAAAAGATTCTTTCATATCTGTGGGATTAAAAAAAGACTCATCATCCGGCAAAATTACTGTGCCTGATTTTGCTGTTTCAAGAACCTTGGCTATTCTTTCATAGTTGTACTTATGTTTGAAAGAAAGCTGTAATCCCTGCACCAGCCATAAGCCAATTATATTTTTCAATACTCTGTAAGTGTTGTTAAATCCCCGTTCATTGGTAAAGCCATTTTCCAGTGCGAAATTATCAAGTGCAGGGCTGTTTGACACCATTCCTGCAATACACCAGGTACCGGTTGAAATAAAAGCATAATTTTCTTTTTCTGAAGGTATTGCAAGAATTGCCCCGGCAGTATCATGAGCGCATACAGCTGCCATTTTAATATAAGGGGGCATTGTATAACCTTCACGTATTTTACCGATAATTTTGCCTGGTTCTACAATTTCACCAAAGTGCTCTGGTTTGAGATTAAGGGCTTTAAGTATATCTTCATTCATTTTATTGCTGTCAACATTTAATAGCTGCGATGTAGAAGCTATTGTTAGTTCATTAAAGAATAGCCCAGACAACCTGTAACTTACATAACAGGGTAAAAACAAAATATGCGAGGTTTCAGTAATTATTTTTTTATCTTTTATAGAAAGTAATTGAAACAATGTATTAAATTCATAAAAATTAATACCTGTTCTTCGGAAAGTTTCTTCATGGGACATTATAGTCTGCCATTTCTCCTGCATGTGTTTTGTGCGTGCATCCCGGTAGGATACAGGGATATCAAGGAGTTCCAGGTTTTTGTCAAGAAGAACAAAATCTACTCCCCAGGAATCTACACCAACACTTGTTATGTGTGCATTTTCATCAGAAAATATAGAAGAGATTGATTTATTTATTTCTCTAATTATATATTCTATATCCCATCGTTCATGATCATTAATTATTTTTATTTCATTTCTGAAACGCGATATTTCTTTTATAAAAAGTTGCTTATCCCGAATAGTACCTGTCATAATCCTGATGCTTGCCGCACCCATGTCAATCGCTATACAATTGAATTCATCCATAGAACTGAATTATATGGTTCATTTAAGATTTTTTATAAGATTATATAAAGGAAGCCGGCAGGTTTTTAGATTGCATTCTGGTATGCCAAAAATAATGCTTTATAATATCTCATTAACCTTATCGGATCCTGACTGCCATCTATTTCTGCATTACAATATCCCTTAAATCCTATCCCTGAAAGTAAGCTGAAAAATTGCCGATATGGATAATCTTCTTCCCATAATTCATGCATATGAACTCCTTTAATTCGATCTTTTATTGAATTGAAATTGTATTCTAATCCTTTCCCTTCCTTATCATTTTTTACGCAATTCCAGTTTACATAAACATGTTTACTTTTTGCAATATCTATTATTTTTTTAATAATAACAACTCTGTCGGTTTTACTCCCATGTACGCAGACCCTTACCTCCACACCATGGTTGTAACCAAATTCACATACTTCATCAAGAGATTTCGCAATTTGTTCCAGTGTTTTTTCTTCAGGAACATCAGGAGGCAGGGCATTTGGGAATACTCTTATCCCAATAGCGCCTACATCGCTGGCAAGTTTTATATATTCTTTGGTTCCCTCGATATTTTTTTTGAGTTCTTCCTGATCGGGAAAGTGATAGGCAAAACCACTGGCAAGACTTATAGCTTCAAGAGGTGAATCCTGGAAACGTTTTTTTACTTCAGCCCTTTGTTGTGCTGAAAGGCTTATTTCCACACCATGTGCATGAGTTGTTCTCAGTTCTACAGAATGATACCCGGTCTCATTGAGATTTTTTATTATTGTTTCAATATCCCATTTTGCAGCAAGGGTATAAGTCATTACTCCAATTTTAAGAGGATTAGGATTTAATTTGATTGGTTTTTTCTTTTGTGATTCAGAGGCTGCATTCAAATTTAAAGGCAAAGTAGCAGTAGAACCTGTTACAGCAGCAATCTGTATAAATTTTCTTCTTTTCATATTTTATTAATTTTTTAAATATAAATTTAAGCATTGTATTTATTCAGCCATAAGATAAATAGCGACTATAGCTGTAATCATTCCGGTCAATATTATCCAGTGCGGAAAAGTTGCATATATCATTAATGATAAAATTACTGTAATTACCGGAGCTCCGGCATTGATCAGCGGGCTTACTATTATTGCTTTACCATATCTGAAAGCGTACACAAGCAACAATGCACCAATAGCATTAAGAATTTGAATTAAAGCTGAAAGATAGGGCCCATTAAAACCCAAATTTATATTTTGTGAAAAATCTGTCATTAATAAAGCAATGGGAGCCAGTGCAATGCCAGTTAACATCATATAAAAAAATATACTTTCTGATTTCATATGATTATTAGCAATTTTTATGAAAAAAGCCTGGCCTCCCCATGCAAAAAGAACGGCGGTTGCCATAAAAATCCAAAAAGTACCAAAAGTATGACTGCTGTCAGGAGATTGATATGAAAGGGCAGGTATGGCGATTAGCGCCAATATTATTCCTATCCAGGATTTTTTTGATGCTTTTTCTTTTAAAAAAAATGAGGATAAAACGATAGTAATAACAGGTGATAATGAAATGATCGGAAAAACGAGATATGCCGGGCCAATAACTAAAGTATGAAAAAGAATTAGCTGGCCCCCTGCTCCCAGAGTACCGATAATTAATCCAAATAATATAGCCAAATAATTTGTTTCGAGCTTCCAGTTAATTATTTTCAAGGCTATCAAACTTGGGAAAATCATTGTTATAGACCAAACAACATATCCCAGGGTAGCAGGAAAACCATTTTTCTCCGGAATTTCCATGAATGCTCCCCACACACCCCAGAATAAAGTAGTAATCAGAGCAAATAGTAACCATAATTTAGATTTCATGATATAGGTTTCATGATGTAGATTTAATATTTTCTTCTTTAGTTTAATATCATACACAATAATATGAAAAATAAAGCTTATATTTTCTATCCTAAGCAAATATTTCTTATCGAAACCCAAATTATCCTGAATATTGGTTATTAGTAAATTTTTGATATACTTTAATTAACTACAATAAAAAATCTATTTCACATTTAATTAATTAAATTTAAAAAAATAACTTTGAAATTTTGAATAACTTTTTTCAGGTATGACCAACCTTATTTACTAATGATAATAAATTCTTGAATTATGAATAGGAATATATTTGCATTTTTAACACTTTTGTTCATAATAAATGCTTGTTCTGACATGAATAGATATTATGAGATTGGCGATTTTTCCAAAATGATAAAAATTGACGCACATATTCATATATGGACTTATAAAAATGATTTTATTGATCAGGCCCTAAAGGATAACTTTAAAGCAATTACAATTATGGTTGACCATGGAGGTCCCGGAAAAATTCTCCCTCAATATGAATATTCTGCATATCATGTGACAAATAATCCTGATGACATAAAATTTATTACAACATTTGAAATTGCAGGTTTGGATGAAGAAGGCTGGCTTGAGAATACTTTTAAATGGATAGACAGCCAGATAAATTCTGGTGCTTCCGGAGTGAAAGTATGGAAAAATATTGGTATGGAATTCAGGGATAAGGACGGTAATCTTGTTATGATTGATGATTCCAGATTGGATCCGGTTTTTAAATATTTATCAGAAAGAAAGATCCCTGTTTTAGGCCATTTGGGTGAACCTAAAAATTGCTGGCTCCCATTAGAGGAAATGACAACATCTAATGACCGCAACTATTTTACCGAAAACCCTCAATACCATATGTACCTTCATCCTGAGTTTCCATCCTATGATGATCAAATCGCAGCACGGGATAACCTGCTCCGGAAAAATCCTGATTTGATTTTTATCGGTGCTCATTTAGGTAGTTTGGAATGGGACCTGAATGAGCTTGCAAAAAGACTGGACATGTTTCCGAACATGGCTGTAGACCTTTCTGCAAGGATGGGCCAATTATTTCATCAGACAAGTAATGACCGTAAAAGTGTCAGGGATTTTTTTATTAAATATCAGGATAGATTGTTGTATGGTACAGATTTTATTGATTTTGGTGAAGATAATCCTGCGGATTTTCAGAAAGAATTACATGAAACATGGTTATATGACTGGAAATATTTTATTTCTGACGAGAAAATGACAAGTCCTTTGACTGACCATGAATTTAAAGGCCTTAAACTTCCTAAGGAAGTGATTGATAAGCTTTATTATGAAAATGCCAAAAAATGGTATGGGATTTTTAATTGACGTTTAGATATAATAATTATTATATTGTGCATAATTTTGATGCCGGTGTATATTAGAGATTTGATTTTGACATGATCTTATGTTATTTATTAAAAAATCTCAAACCTGGAAATAAATAGCAAAAAATAAGTTCAAACATATTAGTCAATTTATATTACTTTAAAAAGAAACAGAAATGAAATCATCCAGAAGACAATTTTTAGCATTATCCGGTGCGGGAATACTTGCTGGGTCAATGCCTGGCATAGAAACTTTTGCCAATACCGGAACAACAAAAAGATCAGATTTTCCTTTTGATCTTGGTATCGCCTCCTATTCCACCCGTAAGTTCTCATTGGAAGATACCTTAAAGATGGCGAAACGCCTTAATATTAAGAAAATTTCATTTAAAGATTTTCATTTGCCATTAGATGCTTCAGACCAATTAATTGCCTCAACAATTGCAAAAGCTGAATCTATGGGGGTTAATCCATATTCTGGCGGAGTTATTTATATGGCGAATAAAGCACAGGTTGACAATGCTTTTGAATATGCCCGAAAAGCTAAAATGAAAATGATAATTGGAGTTCCGGAACATGAGCTATTACCTTATGTTGAACAAAAAGTGAAAGAATATAATATAAAACTTGCAATTCATAATCATGGGCCTGGCGATAAACGATATCCTACTGCAGAAAGTGCCTATGTATTAATAAAAAACCTGGACCCGGGAATGGGCCTTTGTATTGATATTGGACATACCCAGCGCCTGAACCGTAAACCTGAGCAAGATTTACTTGATTTTTTTGACAGAGTATATGATATTCATATAAAAGATGTTACAGCAAGTAGTGAAAAAGGTGTATGTACAATTATTGGCAGAGGTGTTATTGACTTTCCTGCATTTTTAAAGGTCATAATTAAGAAAAAATATTCAGGTACATTATCACTTGAGTATGAAGCTGAGGCAGATGACCCCCTGGCAGGAATGGCTGAATCATTTGGTTATATAAGAGGGTTTTTGGCTGGAATATAAATAACAGCTCACTATCGATTCACAATCCTGATAATTATAGGGAGGTTCGTTTTTTTGAAAGAGCTTCTTTACTTTTCAATTTCCTAATTCAAGTTGGTTTTTTACAAGTTGATAATAATGTCCCTTTTTAGCAGTTAATTCCTGATGATTACCTGTTTCAACAATAGAACCTTTTTCAAGAACGATGATCTGATCGGCATTTTTTACAGTGCTTAAGCGGTGAGCTACAATAATTACTGTTTTACCCCTGAAAAAATCCTGCAGGTTTTCCATTATTACTTTTTCGTTATTGGCATCGAGGGAACTTGTACCTTCATCCATGAATAAATAGTCGGGATTCTTATAAATAGCCCTTGCTATAAGAATACGTTGCTTTTCGCCTCCGCTAAGCATAAGACCTTCCTGACCGATTCTGGTATTAAATCCCATGGGAAGAGATTCAATATAATTATTAATATTTGCAATTCTTGAAGCCTGATAAAGTTTGTCGAGATTAATTTTTTCAGCTCCTATAGCAATATTTCCCGCAATGGATTCAGAAAATATATATCCATTTTGTAACACTACGCCACATTTTCTTCTCCATTCATTTGGGCTTAACATCCGGAGATTCTGGTCTCCTATCTTAATTTCTCCTTCAACAGGAGAATAATAATTAAGTAATAGTTTAATTAATGTTGTTTTGCCACTTCCGCTTGTACCTACAATTGCGGTTATTGATTTTTCCGGGATATAAAGTGACAGGTTTTTTATAACAAAAGGAGAATAAGGGCCTTCATATCGAAATGATACTCCGTTCAAACTAATATCACCAGCATAGGAAATGAGTTCTTTCGTTGAAAGGTCTTCCGTTTCTTCGTCATTTTGTTCATGAATTTCGCTAAGTCTGTCTAAAGATAATTTTGCATCCTGTGCAGTTCTCAAAAAAACAGTAAACTGCTCCAAAGGGCTGTTTAATTGCCCCAGTATATATGAAACTGCAAGCATCATGCCGAGGGTCATATGTCCGCTTACAACCGATGATGCCGCAATAAAAGTAATTATTATATTTTTTATTTCATTTAAAAAAACAGCTCCTGCCTGTTGATATTGATTTAGTGAAAGTGATTTAATATTTAGATTGAACATGGATGCCTGGATTTGTTCCCATTTCCAACGTTTTTCTTTTTCAGCATTATTTATTTTGATCTCTTCTATACCGTTTATTATTTGTATAAGATTACTTTGTTGTTCTGACTGACGTTGAAACCTTTTGAAATCCAATTCCTTTCGTCTTTTCATAAATAAATTAATCCAGAGAACATATAAAGCTGATCCGGCAAGGAAAATAAGAAGAATAGGAATACTATAAATTGCCAGGACAACACTGAATATAATAATATTAAATAAGGCCAGCATTATATTAAGAGTGGATGTAGTAAGAAAAGATTCAATTCTTCTGTGATCACCAATTCTTTGTAAGAGATCGCCAACAAGCCTTGTATCAAAAAATCCAAGAGGCAGTTTCATCAGCTTAATAAGGAAATCAGATACCAGTGAAATATTAATTCTGGCTGTAAGGTGTAAAAGTATCCAGCCACGGATAAAATCAACTGTTTGCCGGCTAATAACAATAACAAGCTGAGAAATCAGGATAAGATAAATAAAATTCATATCCTGATTGTTAATTCCGTAATCAACCAATGATTGAGTTAAAAAAGGAAAAATAAGCTGTAAAATACTGGCAAGTATTACACCATATAGCAGTTGTCTGATGAATCTCCGGTATGGCCGAATGTAATTAAATAAAAACCTGAAATTCTTCCTGTTTATTTCTTCGCCTGTTTTTTTGTAAAATTCGGGGGCAGGTTGAATTAATAAAACAGCCCCCCTCTTTTCACCACTTGTCTTACTGCTTATCCAGTTATTAATAAACTCTTCATAACTGTAACTTATTAAACCAAATGAAGGATCTGCTACATAGATTTTGTTTTTAGTGATTTTGTAAACAACAATAAAATGATTTTGCTTCCAATGAACAATTACCGGTAAGGGGGCTTCAAATTTGAGCTTGTCGAAAGTAATAGAGACCCCCATTGTTCGGAATCCAATCGACTCTGCGGCATCACTGATCCCCCGCATTGAAACTCCTTCTTTGGTAATATGAGTTTTATCTCTTAATGTTTGTAAGGAATAATTTCTGCCATAATATTTTGCAATCATTCGCAGGCAGGCAGGACCGCAGTCCATAGCATCATGTTGGGTGTAAACAGGAAAAGCCGCCATTTCTAAAAGGTTAAGCAGCTAAAATTAAGAATATTTCTCATATTCTTAATTATCCGGAAAAAAGAGATTTTTATTTTGATATGATTTTTAAAAGCTTTTGTACATTATCATAATAATAACTTTTATTTTCTTTCAAATCCCGGAGAACAGCAATTGCTTCCTGAATATTCTTCTCTCTGAGGCATAGAAGGGAATAATACCATTTTATTGCTGCATTAAGGTCTTCATATTCAGAATAAGGCAGGGATTGAAATTGCAGCCTTGCGTCATAAAGATTCGAGTTTTCCAGATTCCTTATTGCATCAGATAACTTCAATATCTGAGCTGATTTATCATCAGGAACTGAATCGAAAGATTTTAGGCTTTCAATACCATTCTGATTGGCTTGCCTGAGAATTATTGCTGAGTAAACCATATTTTTAAGGAGTGAGTCTTTATCAGAGGGAAAAGCTTCACATATTGTTTGAGATGTGACAACTATTTTTCGTGAATTTACTGAGTTTAAATAATAAATAATTGATACAGAAATAAATATAAAAATAATTAAACTTGCGGCTATTTTTAAAAAGAGTCCAAGTTTTTGAGTATTATTTTCTGAAAGGTCTATTTTTCTACTGCTAATAAGATTTTTCAAATCTCTTTCCGATTCATCATTTAATATATCATGTTCTCTATAAAACTTTAAGATATCTTCTTCGATTTCAATATTTTGAATAGCTGTTAATTCAAAATGCTTATCCTTATTGACATCTAAAGAAGGATAGCGTAATAATTTTTTCAAAATTATGTTTATTAATTTTCTTCTTGCAAGTTCTGATGCAAGTTCCTCATTTGTAGCCAGTTCTTTTTCAAATTTTTCCTTTTCCTGTGGACTTAGATTATTTTCTATATAAGAATCTATTCTATCCTGTATATTCATGTTTTACTATTTTAAAGTTTGGGTCATTAATAATTCGTTTTATTAAACTGCGTTTACATCTATATTTGCGATCAATTGTATGGTGTCTTGTTTTGTATCCCATAATTAATTGAATATCATCAACCGTAGCAGAGTTAAAATGCATTCTGAGTATTTTTTTACAATCATCACTTAACAGACTGAAATGTTTTAAAAATAAATTGTTCAATAAGTTTTTATATTCATCACTTTCATTTGGTTCTTCCGCGATATCACTTATAGTGTTCTCATCCGAAACAAATTTTCTATTGAATTTTATCTCCTGCATCCATAATTTTTTTGTTATGGCATAAACATAGGTACTTAACTTACAACTTAATTTTAACTCACCAGAATTTAGTTTTCGATATAAAATGATAATAGCATCCTGAAAAATATCTTTAGCCTGCTGTGTATCACCACCACCTGATATGACCATTTTTCGGACCATAGGGAAAAATTGTTTATAAATCTGGTCAATAATAAATGTATTATGTTCAAGGATGCCTTTGATAAACTGTTTATCAGAGATTCGTGCCATGAAAGTTTTTAATTGTTAATACAGATTTAAAAATATATTATAAGGTTGAAATACAAAAACATAAAAGTTAAAATTTCCGAAATATGAAATCTTCAATTATTAATTAATGTTTCTTTTTCCCAAAATTTGAAATATTCACCTCTCGAAACCATTAAATTATCATGAGTTCCCGATTCTATTATTTTACCTGCTCCAATAAAATAAATAAAATCACAATTTATCAGAGTCGATAATTTATGGGAAGCGATCAAAATTGTCTTTCCCTTCTTTTTAAGCTCAATGACTATTTTATGCATATAATTTTCAGATTTTTTATCAAGGGAGGCAGTAGCCTCATCCAATAATAATATTTCCGGATCACGGTATAATGCCCTGGCAAACGATAATTTTTGTTTTTCTCCGCCAGAAAGGTTTATACCATTTTCTCCAATTAATGTAAACAGTCCCTGTGGCAAAGATTCAATCCATTCCTTCATTCCCAGTTTTTCAATTACATTTAATGCTTTGTCAATATTAGGTGAAGGTTGAAAAAGACAAATGTTGTCAATGAATGAAGCACTAAAGACATCTGTCTTCTGAGGGACTATGCTGATAAAATTATTTAAAAAAGTTTTGTTGATATATTTCATTTCATAATTATTAAATGTGATTTTTCCTGATAGGGGGGTATAAATTCCCTGTATCAGGGAAAATATTGTTGATTTACCACAACCACTTTCCCCGGCAATTCCGGTTATATGGCCGGAATGTGCTTTGAAACTCATTTCGGTTAGGATATAATTCCCGTTTCCATATCGAAATGCTACATTTTCAAATGAAATGCCACTGAAATTTTCTTTGACAATCTCAATTGTATATGCTAATGCTTTCTCCTGATTTAAATCCATAATTTGAAATAAACGGTCAGCTGCAATTAACGCGTCCTGAATAATTCTGTTGGAAGAGATAAGATTGTTTAAAGGACTGGTTAAATAAATAAATAATGCATAAAATGACATTAATTTTCCGGGTGACATTTCAAATGTAAATACCATGCTTGTACCTATCCATAGAATAAAAACAAATCCAATATTCGTAATAAAGTCATTAAGGCTCAGGGTAAAAACTGAATTTCTATTCGCTTTATAAACCGATTCCAGCAGATTAATAAATTTTTCTTCAAGTTGATTCCCGATTATATGCTTCATATTGAATCTTTTGACTGTATTTATACTGCTTAATGACTCAACCATTTTTGATTCAAGAGAAGCCGAATGCTCCATTGTTTTTCGTAATAGCTTTTTATTTAGCCTGTTATATATAAAGTATAAAACTAAAAATAAGGGAAAGCTGAGGATTACAATAAGACTTAATTTCCACGAATAGTAAAGCATAAGAATTAAAGTAAAAAAAACGATCATAAGATCTATGAATAAGTCTGTTGCCACACCGCTTATAAATAATCTTATTTTAACAGCATCATTAACCCTTGAAATTATTTCTCCAATTCTCATTGTGTCGAAAAACCGCTGTGGTAAAGAAAGCATATGTCTGTAATAAGCAGTGATGAGGGAGGAGTCGATTTTAACACCTATTTCCAGGATTAGCATACTTTTTATCCAACCTGTATACACCCTGAAACCCAGCAATATTATAAGAGCCAGAATGGTTATATTTAGCAGGTTATTATTTCCGGATGGTATTATATGGTCAATCAGTTTTTCAACGTAAACTGACGTTGATAATCCAAGTATACTATAAAACAGGGCTGCTGTCAATATTTGCAGTACAATTGATTTATGTGGTTTAATCAGGGCCGCAAATCTCTTCCAAATATTTTTTTCCGAATTTTCTTTATTAAAAGTTACAGATGGGGCAAGAAGGATTAGTATTTTTGTCCATTGAGAAAGAAAACTTGATTTACTTATCTTTTCAACTTCTCCTACAGAAGGGTCCATTATTTTCAACTGCTTTTTTTTAACCTTGTAAATAACCACAAAATGGGCAATGCTATTTTTTGTAATTATATGTGCTATAAATGGTGTGGGTATTTTCTCAATATGTTCGGGTACAGTACGAATAGCTTTAGCTGTAAATCCCATTTTTATTGCAGCTTCTACCATACCGGCCAAACTTGTGCCTTTCTGATCAGTTCCGGCCAGAAACCTGAGTTTTGCGATTGAAATTTTTAGCCCATAATATGCAGCTACTGAAGACAGACATGCAGCTCCACAATCTGTAAAATCATGCTGTTTTTTCTCTTTCTTTTTATTTAGCATTGGAAATTTATTTAATCCCATTTTTAATTGACAACCAGGTATCCGCTTTATCTGTCAATAATTGAATAATTGTTCTTTCTGTTATTATAAATTGGACGGTTAATGTCATACCCTTTTTTATCTTTTCCGACCTTCCATTTCTCATTATTGGCTGATGTCTGTCAATACTGCATTTGGCAATAAAAAATGGCTGATCTTTAATAATGGAAAATTCATCACTAATAAATAAACATTCAGTTGGCAATGCTTCCCAATAAGTTGATCCATAAGCATCAAGTAAGATTTTTCCATTTATTCCCGGATAAATCCAGCCGATATCTGATGGATTTATTAAAATTTCCGCAAAATAAGAAGTATCCGGAGAAATGCCCCCAATATGTTGATGTTGATAAACATAAGTATTTTCGGTTAATCCTTTCATTTCATGAATTACACCGTTTACCGGAGCAATTATAACTGACTTTGAGAATAATTCATGCAATTTGTTTAATCTTTCATTTAAAACCAGTAATTCATTTGAATAATGATCCGAATCACTGGTCCACTTTACCAATTGAGCGGATATATAACTATTTATTGCATCATTTGAAGCATGGTATTGTTGTTCAATATCTTCAAATTCTTTTTGGCTGATAAGTGAATCACTATAAAGAGACAACGAACGCTTAAATTCATTTTTAAACAGGTTTTTTTGATTTTTTTTCTCTTTAAGTACTGAAAAATAAGCCTGAAATTCTGATTCATATTTTTCAGATAAGAAACCATTATTTTTATTATTAGTTAAAAGTTTAAGATCATAAATATATTTTTCAATTAATTTTTGTCTTGTAATTAAAATATTCTTCTCTGTGTTTGCCCATAAGAGATTGAATATAATTAAGGTGTCATTCTTCTTTATGTGCATACCATCTTTTATCCTGCATTCTGATATATTTCCTGAAAGTGGGGCAATAATTGGAATAATCTCCATTTCCGGACGCACCATCCCCCTGGCATGTACAATAACAGGGACCTGGATAAAAGAAATAAACAAGCCGGTTGTAAGCAGAAGTAGTACAATGCAAATAAACATTGATCGATATTTTCGGGATAAGGAATAATGAAATGGTATGGAAGAATCTGAATTGTAAGTATAGGTTTCCTCCATTTATGTATCTCTTTATCAGTTAATTTTTAATCCGTCCCGAAAACCCTGAACAATATCGCCGGATTTTAATGCAAGATATATTATCAAAGCCAGTAATAAGAGAATAATTGCTATTTTAATAATTTTCCGGAGAAATTTGGTGTTTTCCATGATTTAGATATTTAATGTTCTGTACTGTTTATAGCATGCATGTTTTAGAAAATATTTATTACTAAACATTTGAAAAACATGCATGCCTGGTTATTTTAAAAATCTGTAATTTGTCCGATCATTAATTTATTATATTCCTTAGGCAATAGATTATGAAACCGCATGTCCAGGCAATATCATAGGCCAGGGAGGTATCTTTAGTTGGAGCACCCCCATAAATATCCAATGCTTCTAAAGCATTTATTTCCTGATATTTTATTTCTGTTTTAGTCATTTGTTTTAAAATTTAAGATTAGTAAATCATCTGTTATTTAAACCGTCAGTAAAACCTTTTTTTATGTCCTGAAAGTTCTTCTCCAGGTAGATAATAAGATCAATTATCCATCCTCCTCCATAAATCGCCGACATTTCATCATATGAAAGTTCATTTTCTACGTTTAAATGAATCGTGTTTGTTTTCATGTTTAATTGTGTTTTAATGGTTGATAATTTTATTAAACGGCGCCGTAACGGATATTTTAAATACCCGGTTTAAAAATAGGCCCTCTGACTGCAATATTTTTGCAGTTGTATTAATTCCAAATTAAAATTATATAAAGATGCACTTTTCTGATGTTCAGCTCCCTGCCCTTTGTCAAAGTAATTGTAAGCGGGGTCATTAAGCAGGAAATTAATTTTCAGTCTGCCATCTTTAAAGTAGATATAACTATTATCATGATAACTGAAAGCTATAGGGGCCCCCAGTGCTTTTAATGTATTAAGATAATCATACAGACTTCTTTCTGAAATACCTATTTTTGCCGCAAACTCTGATGGTGACCCGGTATTACGGATACGGATAAAATAATCCATCCTTTGTAACCTTTCAATGTATTTTAATGCTGACATTTTTTTCTCTTTTCTCTTAATGGGCTAAAAAGAGAAAAATCAGCCTCAGGGGAGGGGAAAAATGTTATTGTCTTTAATTATTGACTTATTAAAACCGGGTTTATTATAAAAAAACAGAATATCCGAATATAAAGTATATAAGCTTACGGATTATATCATTATTAATAAATTCAATAGTTAAATATTTTTAAAGGGCAAATTGTCAATGTCGACATTTCCGCCTGATAATATAACTCCTGTCCTGCTATTTGAAAATCTGCCCTTTTCTCTCAAAAGGGCAGCCAGGGCAACTGCACTTGAAGGTTCAATAATTATTTTCATTCTTTCCCATATAAAACGCATAGCTGATATTATCTCATTTTCTTCAACTCTTATTATTTCAGTAACAAGCTCTTTAATGATTGGGAAATTTAATTTTCCCAGAGTCGTTAAAAGTCCATCAGCTATCGTTATTGGAGTTTTCTGAGATTGGATTTCTCCCTTTTTAAGTGACCAATAAGCATCATCGGCAGCAAAGGGTTCAGCTCCATAAATCTTTATATCCGGATTTATATAATGAGCTGCAAGGGCGGTTCCGGATATTAACCCGCCACCACCAACAGGGGCAAAAATATTTTTCAGGTCCGGTATTTCATCCAAAAATTCAAGACATGCAGTTCCCTGACCTAATATTACTTCCAGCTGATCATAAGGATGTAGTAAAATCGCCCCGATTTTTTTTATCAGCTCATTCGTCTTTTTCTCCCTGTCCATTATATCAGGTTCGCATTCATAAATTTCAGCTCCATAGGCCCTGACTGCTTTCTTCTTAAATTCTGATGCATTTTTGGGCATTACAATATAGGCTTTTATGCCTGATTCTCTGGCAGCTAAAGCAACAGATTGGGCGAAGTTCCCGGAAGAATGTGTAATTACTCCACACTTTTTTTCTTCTTCGCTCAATTGCAATATTGCGTTAACAGCACCTCTCATTTTAAAAGTGCCAGTTTTTTGAAAATTTTCACATTTAAAAAATATCTCACAGCCGGCAATATTTGATATTGTTTCTGATGAAAGAACAGGTGTGCGATGGATAAAAGGCCTGGTCCTTGATTGTGTGTCTTTGAGCTCCTGAAATAATGGTAACATTTTTATTAAAACTTTGTATAAATTAACTGTAACAAAATACAAATTATTAGTTTTTTTGGCATATAATTTGGGTTAAAAAAAACATCTTATC
Organism: uncultured Bacteroidaceae bacterium; assembly: GCA_964563105.1. GTDB lineage: Bacteria > Bacteroidota > Bacteroidia > Bacteroidales > CAYVTV01. The sequence continues at coordinate 16,274 of CAZLXM010000035.1, read as the reverse complement.
AATTAATTATTTAAAGCATGAAAAATCCGATTTTATACTTGTTTATAGTTATTTTATTTTTTACAAGCTGTGTTAAAGAACCTGTTTCAGATTTCATTGTTTCAAAAAACCGTGTTTCACCTGGTGAACTCATCTATTTTACTAATCGCTCTTATGACGCAATACGATATGAATGGGATTTTGATGATGGTTATTTTTCGTCAAATTATTCAGTGTCTCACTTTTATGAGAATCCCGGTGTATATAAAATTAAATTAACTGCGTATGGAAAAGGAAATAAAGTTAATGTTTCTTTTTTAACAATTGAGGTCTTAAGTACAGATCTTGAAATTCTGGTACTTGAATGGTATGATGAATATCCTGTTCAAAATGCCAGTGTTATTCTTTATTCAACTATTGATGACTGGATAAATGAGAATAATCCTTTAATCGAAGGTTTTACCAATACCAATGGAAAGGTTCTTTTTACTAATCTTACTCCCAACAAAATGTACTATGTTGATATATGGGAGGCAAATCACGATAATTATCTCCTGGCTGAAGATGATGTTTATTGGATTACAACAGAAAGACTTGTTTTTGGCGAAAAAAATCAATTTGTTGCCTGGGTAGATTATTATGAAACGGGAAAAAAGAATTCATTAAATCGGAAAGATAATAAAATCAATATTTTAAATAAGACCGGAAAAGAAAATGCAAGAATCAAAGGTGTGAAATAGGAATATTTTGTGTTTCAGGAGAATTTTCATTATCTGATTTAAGTTGTTGTGCATGAAATAAAGCTATCTCATGTTTTTTAGCTTCCAGTTCCTTTTCTGCTTCTTTAAGAGCTTTTTCCTTTATTTGTAATTTCTCTGCCTGTTTATGGTTTTCAAGTTCCATTTGCTTTTCATGTGTAATTTCATTTGCAATCAGAATTACTTTATCTACTTCATTATACATGTCTTTTACCACCGAAAATGCAGCTCTGAACCATCTTTCTTCCTGAAATTTAGTTAATAATCTCATTTGACCCTGATAAATATTATTTCGAATTATTCCTTCCCATATTTCGTTATAATTTTCGATATCTTTTTTATTGATAAGATCAAATAAAGATTTATTTTCTATTTCTTCAAAGGGATACTTTAATGTATTTATCAGTAGATTATTCCATTTAAGAATTTTTCCTTCGGGGCTTAATTCAACTTTTATGCTAAGATTGTTTATGGCTTTCATTTGACCTTCATAATCCAGACTTTGTTTTTTATGCTCTGTTGTATCGATTGCCAGAAAAAGTATCTTTTCTACATTCCCGTCTTCTTTTCGAACACATGTATAGGTTGCAATAGTCCATAAGTCTTGACCCGATCGGGTTATATGTTTCATATAGCCTTCAAAATGTTCGCCTCCTTTTGATAATCTGTTCCAAATAGTATTGAACCATTCTTTGTCTTTTTCATGAATAAATGTTGAAATATGTTTGCCTTCAACCTCTTTATTTCCTGAATATCCCATTTTAATCAGAAATTTTGTATTGGCATAAATAAGAATACCTTTAATAGTGTATTCTGCCCTGATAAGTGTGTGATTCACTGAATTGGTAAAACTTATGAACTTTCCAGCCTGTTTGGCAGCTTTCTCCTGGGTTGATTTCAATTCTTCCATATTTTGTCTTAATCTTGCTTCCTGTAAGGCCAATGCCTCTGCCTGTGCCCTGGTCTCACTGAGCAATACTGAGGTCCTGTTATTATTTTTTATTGCGGAAATAGTAATAGCCATATTTTCCGCTATTTTTTCCAAAAAATTCAATTGATATTCTTCTATTCTTTTAAAAGATGCTATTTCTATAATACCTTGTACGACGTCAGCTGTTATCAAAGGCATTATAAGCAGATAATCAGGCATTGCTTTTCCCAGGCCTGAGGTAATATATAGATAATCATGAGGAATATCAGTCATATAAATATACTTTTTTTCTAAGGCACAGCTTCCTATTAATCCATCCCCCCATTCAATTCTTTTATTTGCAAATTTTCGCCTGTTATATGCATGACAAGCCAGCATTTTGAAGTATTTTTCTTCTGAATTATCGCATTCAACAGCAAAAAATCCTCCCTGATTTGCATCAAGATACTTTACTAGTGTGCTTATGAGCAAATACGCATAATCTTCAATGTTTTCTCCTGTCTGCCTTAATATGTCACTAAACATAGCCAGGCCACCTGATATCCAGTTTCTTTGTTCATCTTCACGCTTTCTGTTTTGCTCTGATTTACTATTGATTATTAATGAATTTCTTAAGTTATCAATTGAGAGGAAAAGCTCATTATCCAATAAATCAAATTCTTTTTCTGCTAATTTTCCACTTTCAAGATCTTTCAAATATTCAATGGCTTTTTTTGTATTATTTTTTTCTTCCTGAAAAAGATTCTGATATTTTTCTTTTATCCTGAATTGTTTTAAATTAATAAAATAACCAAATACTACGCCGTATATTGGCAGCAGATCAATGATAATAATAAAGACTGAAATTTTATGAAGTTCAAAGAATAGTTTGAACGTAAAGACTGAATTCGAAATTTTAAAAAGGATCAGATAAATAATAAGTAAAATTATGAATCCTGTAATAAATCCAAAAAAAGAATATTTAATGATATTATTAATGTCTCTTTTTAAAAACATTTCTAAAAAATTAATCGTTAATGTTAATAATCATCTGGAAATGATAGTTGTTAAAGTTTATCTTATCTATTATACAAGGTTTTTTACTTAAGGTTCCACTATATTTTATTTGTTTAAATTATTAAAGTGTAATTATTATTATCATAAATATGATAACATCTTTATAGTCATTTTATAAGTATATGATCCTTAGGGATATATTTAGAAGATCTTTCAAATATTTATTATAATTTTTTTTTGATTAATATTTGAAAAAAAAACATATTAAATTGAATAATGGATTAATATTATATATATAATTGTGCCCGATTTACAGATTTTTTATAAGACAATTTAAATAACAGCAAATCAACGGGTTACTATGTTTATGTTTGACTTATAATTATTAAAAAACAAGCTTCATTAATGAAAATCGGAAAAATCAATTCCCAGTCCTCTGTATTAATGGATGATCCTGAAACAGAGCCTCCAGGTCAGGATGTTTCATCCATTAATACAACAGTTAAATCACCTGTAGTTTTACTCAGGCAAAATCATATTCCTATTAGTGAGAGTGTCAGGTCTTTTATAAAAAAATATTTTCCTGAAGTTTCAGACACTGAATGGAATAACTGGCAATGGCAGCTTCGAAATAGTTTTACGTCATTTAATCAGCTTTCTGCATTTTTGCATTTATCGGAAAATGAGCTTAAACTTTTATCCTGCAATTTGCAAATGCCTGTTCGAATTACCCCATATTATGCGGCCTTGCTTGATCCTTATAACTGTGCGCAGTCTTTACGTAAGACAATGATACCAGTTTATGACGAGCTTTTTGTTTCACCTTTTGAAAAGGCTGATCCTTTAGGTGAAGAGAAATTAAGTCCTGTTCCACATATTGTTCATAGATATCCTGACAGGGTATTATTCCTTGTGACTGGATTTTGTGCTGCTTACTGCAGGTATTGTACCAGGTCTCATATGGTTTCTAAAAAACACAAATGTCATCCAAATCGATCTGAGTGGGATATAGCACTTAATTATATTCGTTCACATACTGAAGTCAGGGATGTTCTGCTTTCCGGAGGAGATCCGCTTACGCTGGCAGACCATCGCCTGGAGTATCTTCTTTCGAATTTGAGAAATATACCTCATGTCGAGATCATCAGGATAGGTACCAAAGTACCCGTAGTACTTCCGCAGAGAATTACCAAAGCTTTGCTAAATATACTTAAAAAATATCATCCTTTATTTATGAGTATACATTTCACTCATCCTGATGAAATTACCCCTGAAGTTGCATTTGCATGCAATGCTTTGGCTGATGCCGGTATACCCATGGGGAGCCAGTCGGTTTTGCTTAAAGGTATAAATGATAATGCCGATATTTTTAAAAAGCTTACACATTCATTACTGAAAATAAGGGTAAGACCATATTACTTATATCAATGTGATCCAATACCCGGCTCTTCTCATTTCAGGACTCCGGTTGCAAAAGGTTTGGAAATTATTCGTTCTTTAAGGGGATATACCAGTGGTTATGCTATACCTCATTTTGTAATTGATGCCCCCGGAGGCGGAGGGAAAATACCACTTTTACCCGATTATGTTGTGGAAAAGAATCAGGATGGGTATCTATTGATCAATTATGAGGAAAAGCTTTTTCTATATCCTGAAAATGATATTTCTCCCCTTACTTAAAATAATAAGGAACATACTTTAATTTTCTTAGAAAGGATCAAAATATCAAAATATCTTTTATTTATATCCCTGAAAAGAAAATTCAGATTTTAAATTAACATTTATTTGTATTTTAATATATGAAAATTGGATTATGTTATGACTTAAGGGATGATTACCTTAAAATGGGCTTTTCGGAAGAACAAACGGCTGAGTTTGATAAAATTGCGACAATCGAAGCTATTGATAATGAGTTGATTGATATGGGTTTTCAAACCTATAGAATTGGTCATATTAAGTCTCTGGTTGAAAAATTGGCTTCGGGAGAAAGATGGGATATGGTATTTAATATTTGCGAAGGATTATACGGAACAGGAAGAGAGGCACAGGTTCCGGCCCTTCTCGATGCTTATGAAATACCTTATGTTTTTTCCGGACCGCTCGTCATGTCTATGACACTTGATAAAGCTCTGACAAAGCTTGTAATTTCCTCCGCCGGTATAAATACTCCGGAACACATCGTAGTTTATTCTCCTGATGATATAAAAAAAATAAATATTTCATTTCCACTGTTTGCAAAGCCACTTTCTGAAGGTACTGGCAAAGGTATTACTGAACAGTCGATTATAACTGAAGAAAAACAGCTTATTGAAACATGTGATATTTTATTAAAGAAATTTAATCAGCCAGTCCTGATAGAGAAATATCTTGATGGGCGCGAATTTACTGCCGGAATTGTTGGTAGCGGAGATGATGCAAAGTGTATCGGAGTAATGGAAATAATTCTGAATCATAAAGCTGAAAAGGGAATTTACTCATATATAAATAAAGAAGAATATGAAGAAAGGGTAGAGTATGTATTAGCGCCCTCTGAGGATGCCAGGAAATGTGCTGATCTTGCACTAAATGCATGGAAAGCAATCAGAGCAGAAGATGCCGGCAGGATTGATATCAGATATGATAAGCATGATATACCTAATTTTCTTGAGATAAATCCTTTGGCAGGGCTTCACCCGGAACATTCCGATCTTCCAATACTTGCAAAACTTATGAATATTAGTTTTGCCGGGCTTATGAGAATGATAATGGATTCAGCACTTAAAAAAGTAAAACAGGCTAAATGAAAAATGTTGCTTTATTGATTAATAAATTGTCCGCAAATAATAATCCCGACGAACTGGATGTTATGATTCAGGCAGAGGAGATAGAAAAAAGCCTTAATAAACTTGGATTTATTTCACACAGAATATTTGTTGACCTTAATCTTAATTCTTTACAAAGAACATTACAAAGAATCAATCCTGATCTGGTCTTCAATCTGGTTGAAGCCCTGGACGGGAAAGCCGGGCTCATTTATCTGGTTCCTGCTTTACTGGAGAGCATGAAGGTACCTTTTACCGGTTCGGATTCTTTTTCCATGATGTTAACATCAAATAAAATACGGTCTAAATATTTGTTTTCCCAAAAAGGAATTCCTACAGCTGAATGGTTTTCTGCTAATGACCACTTTATCCCCGACAAAAATAAATATTATATAGTGAAACCTGTTTGGGAAGACGGCTCTGTTGGCATATCAGATAATTCGGTAATCCCCGGCCATGATGAAAGACTGGTCCAATTATTAAAAACTTACGGAGATTGTTATTTTGCTGAAGAATATATACATGGCCGAGAGTTTAATATTTCAATTATTGGCAATAAAGGAAAGGCTGAAATTTTCCCTCCTTCTGAAATTGTCTTTAATAACTATCCTCCAGGCAAACCCCACATTTTAAATTATGAGTCAAAATGGCTTGTAAATTCATTTGAGTATAATAATTCTGTAAGAAATTTTGAGTTTCCGGATACCGATACATTTTTACTGGATGAACTTAAAGAAGTAAGTCAAAAATGTTGGAAATCATTTGGCATTAAAGGTTATGCAAGAATTGATTTCAGAGTGGATAAATGCAACAAACCTTTTGTTCTTGAAATAAATGTAAATCCTTGCCTTTCACCTGATTCAGGTTTTATTGCAGCTTCTCAAAGAGCCGGCCTGGAATTTACAGATGTGACAGAAATGATTGTAGCTGAAGCATTAAGGCACTAAAATTAATTAATTAGTAAATGGAATTGGAAGAGCTGACCATAAGATATGAACCTCATGAAGATGATTTGGTTTTTGTTTCAGACATAGTGAAATCTACTGGTTTTTTCAGGGAAGATGAGATTTTAATTGCAATTGAACTTATTCAGGAGTATTTACAAAAAGGGCATTTAAGCGCTTATGAATTTATATTTGCCGATTATAATAATAAACCGGTTGCCTACAGTTGTTACGGGCTTATACCCTGTACAATCAATAGTTATGATCTCTACTGGATTGTAACTCATAATGATTTCAGAAATAGGGGCATTGGGAAATTTATCCTCGGATTAACTGAAAAAAAGATGAAAAATGCAGGTGCTGCAGGGATTTATATTGAAACATCATCCCTGGAAAAATATCTGCCTACCCGAAGGTTTTATGAAAAAAATGGATACTCCCTGAAAGCCAGGCTGGATAATTTCTATGATGAAGGTGATGATAAATTAATTTATGTAAAATATTTAATGAAATAATAATTTATCCGGAGCCGGGATCTGTCTGTCTCTCCCTGTCAATCAGGAATTTAGATTACATTTCCGGTTTAAATCCAAATGCTTTTAGCCAGGATTTATCCGCACGTATCATTTTCCTTGTGGTAAGATCAAAAAGTGCTGCAGTAAATACAGCTTTACTTGCAATGTCTCCTTCTTCATTGATCATTTTCTGGTCAAAATAAAAAATTAAATCATTTTTCTTTCTGCTACTCGTTTCTATCCTTATTTTTTGACCTTCTAACAATTCTTTCCTGAAACGTATTGTTACTTCCAAAATGACCGGTCCAACATTGTTTATTTTAATCATTTCAGCACCCAAATCACTTTTTTCGAGAATATTCCATCTCGCTTTTTCATATAGGGCAAGGTAATGAGCATTGTTTACGTGTCCGTATTCATCCAGCAAATCTTTGCTTACTATAAATTCATATTCAAATTTTAGTGATCCTGCCATTTTGATTTAAAATAATTTATGTCTGCTTAAAGTTGCAAATTTAATATATTTCGTATAATAGTAATCCACTTTGATCAGGTCTGAAATTGACAAATACAGCTAATCTGTTAAGTTTTATGAATAAATATAAAACAGATTGACTAAAATGTTGCTTATTTCTATTTAGTACTTACTTATTTAACCATGAAAAGAGTATCCATGATCTCAAAAAAATCTGCCCTGATTAGTTCTTTCAGCTCTTTGCGGCACGGGTTCAGAAGGTATTCGTTTTTATCAAGATTATTATTATTTGTACTATCAAATATCTCTGTAATCTCATTAAATTTTGTTAGGTTCTTTTCATTTAAAATGGAGTATCCTGTATAGATTGCCCCTTTGTTATAAGAAAGTAAAAATAACATCCAATAAGGTTTTTCCCTGTTCCGGATATTGATATAATAAATTCCCTTTGATTTTCTTAATATCATATTATCACTCAATGAAAATTTTAAATTTTTGCCATTATCCAGATAGGTGATAATAAAATCCTTATTAATTCTCAAAACGCTATCCCCCGAGTTTGAAAAATATAATCCCTGAATTTTACCAGGGATGGAAGACAGATTTTTCTTCCCCGGTGGCTGAGGTTCTTCAAAATATACTTGTGTACAGGAGGGGGAAAAAATTAATAATATGATAAGAATAAATTGTACATATTTCATAATCAACAGTTTTTTTATATATTTTGATTTATAATCCGGAATTAAATTAAATTCATATATAAAAATACAATTTTTTTATCGCAATTCTAAGTTTTCAGATTGTTAACTTTCTAAATTGCAGCCATATTTCCAAAGTAACTAATTTAGAACTTTTCAGGATTATGATTGTTTATAGCCTTGAAAGGGATAGGCACATTTATTAATAATTAGGTAATAACTGTTTTGTTAATTAGGGAAAAATGAGTAACTTACATCTTATAAACCATTAAATTTCAGATACTATGAATGTCAAAAAAAGAAAATTTCATTATCTTCCGGCTATTATAATAATATTGTTTTCGGCATTTTCCTGTCAAAATAAATCAACCCTAAAGGAAAATCCGGCAGGAAGTGTTGCAGTATTGGTTGCAGAAGGTTTTCATGATGCTGAAGCTTATATTCCAATTGGTTTTCTTGCAAATCAGAATTATAAGATTACTGTGATTGGCCCTGCTATAGGTACGGTAAAATCATATAATAGTGATTTTACTATAAATATTGAAAAGTCAGTTTCAGATGTAAGTCCCCGTGAATTTGATGCTTTGATCCTTCCGGGAGGCAGGGGCCCTTCAGTATTAAGGCAGGATGAGAAGGTCATAGATTTTGTTAAAGCATATTGGAAAACAGGAAAAGTCGTAGCAGCGATTTGTCATGGCCCTCAGGTGCTGGTCACTGCTGATGTTATTAAAGGGCGTACGAGTACCGGCGTTGGAAGTATTCAGGAAGAGATTGAACAGGCTGGTGGCAGTTATGTTGATCAAACTGTTGTAGTTGATAAAAATCTTATTACATCAAGAAATCCACAGGATTTGTTTAATTTTTCAACTGCAATAGCTGCAGCTTTAAAGAAATAAAGGATAAAATTTTAAAATTTAAATAATTACGTTTTGGAAGAATGATCCGGAAAAATATGATTTTAGCAATAGTTTTCCGGATCTTTTTATTAAAATGAATTTAAATAATTTCAGGAAGCTTACTTATAGCTTTGATGTCAATGCTTTTAATAAAAAGTTCCCCGCCTTCTGATTGTAATTGTATCCTTCCTGAAGTTAAAGGTTTAATCATACCATTTTCATATACTCCGGTATTGTTATTAACCATAACTGTTTTTCCGTTTACAACATGAACAGCAGTTTGACCAAAGCAATACAGTTCAATAATATTCCATTCCCCAACAGGATTTTCATTATCAGATTCTTTTTTAATAACCCTGCCATTTGCATGTTCTCCAAATAATAATGACCGGGCACCCTTGTTGTAAAAAAACTGATTTTTCTCTTCATTTTTTATAACAGCAGTCTCACAACATGTATTTGCCATTAGATAAGTATCTCCAATATTTTTGCTCCATAATTGAAATTCAATATTTGGCATCCATGTACCAAGTGCAAGGCCAAATTCTCCAAAACTATGATATAAAAGGCCGCTATTACGACCAGAATACACTTTATCTCCCCATTTAAATATTAATCGTAAATGATAATTTTCAAAAGATTCCTTTGTAGCAAGAGATCCATTGATCTCACCAGAAATACGGATTAGTTTTTCGCCATTGGAATCAACAACAGAAAATACTTTTTCTGTAGTCGCAGCCTGGGCAAGATGATCAAAATCACTTCCAAGAGAGGTGCCCAGATGCATCTCCCAGTTTGTAAGATCTTTTCCATTGAAAAGAGATTGCCAGCTTTCTTTTTCTGTGCATCCAATGTTGAACAGTAAAATAACGCTAATTACAGCTATAAAAATCCTAAGTTTTTTCATGATATTTATTTGTTAATTAATTTAATGAATTTTTATTTATAGGGCTCATTTACAGGAATATAAAATTCTCTTTTTTTGACCTTGCTTAAGGAAGTCAATATTATTGCATTGCTTTTCAATGGTGCATATTCAGGCATAAAAAAATTTGTCTTGGTTGCCTGATAATCAATAGTGCCACATAAATTTACTTCTTTTATCTTTTTACCAAATCTTGGATTAACCCATTCAAAGGCATAAAATGTTATTGGCGACGAATCATATGAGCAGACAACAGGATCTGCATTATAGCAGTAGGTATTCCGAACCCATCTAGTCCTTCCTTTATTGAATTTATATAGTGCCATAAAATCACGCAGGAATCTTTTAAAAAATGCGATATTTTCAGGTCCGGGAACGTATAATCTGATACCCCTGAAAGGGAATTCCGGCCAATCGGTGACTTTCAGGGCCTGAACTGTTTTTCCCTTTCCTGAATCAATAAGCTGTCGAAGCGATTGCAGTCCAAAAAATGCACCAGCATTATCACTGCCGGCAATTATTATTCTCTCGGGAGATATATCTAATAAATATCCTTCAGAACCTGGATTTTTTTCTGAAATAGACATACCATTTGCCTTCAGCCAACTGTTTACAAGAGGATTATCGTATCTGCCCATAAGAACATAACAGCCGCTTACCGGAAGATTTTGCATCTCCTGCATTTTCACAGCAATACCATATCTGTCACTTAATTCCCTGATTAAAAACCGGGCAAGAAAAATATCATTTTCAGTAGAATTTTTTGGGATAAGAATGCTCATTTGCTCATCCGGAATAAAAAAACCTGTTGACAATTCGATCTTTTGAGGTATAGGGAAGATAAGATGCTTATCTGATGCCTTTATGTCTGACGATGGATTTAGTGCAGACAGGAAAATCATTATTAAGCACAATAAGCTAAGCTTATTTAACAGTTCTTGTTTTTTCATTATTTATAAAATATAGAGTTGCTGTTTTATTCTTATCGTTTAAATAAATTTGTAATTTCGTGATAAACAAATAGGTATGTAAATAATTGTATTCAGCCATTCTGAACGGTTATTTATAGAATGAATAAAGCCTGATAAAAAGGTAATAAATCATTTTTACTTGTAAACATAACTTATAGATATACCAGAGATGGACTGTCAGGATCGGACAATATATTTAATATTTGTATATAAATAATACTTTTCACACACAAATGTAGATAAAAATACTTTTTACATGCAAATGTGCATGAAAAAATGCTTCTCTTTGATGAACGAATAAAAGTTCAGTTTTTCATTTAAGTTGAAATACTCCGGCCTGATCCATATTCCAGCCTTCTTCCTGAGTACCTTCCCAATAATGCCAATTATCATACTCATTGACAAAAGCGCACAGGTTAAAGGCAACCTTCAGCTCCGGAATTGGTTTTAATCCCAGGACCTTGAATGGTACAGCCCATTCACAACTCCATCCTCCTCCTCTCGTAGGTTTTTGATCTTTTGTAACAACACGTAGCTCATTAGCGAGCCTTTTAGCTAATTCAGCAGGAGCTCCTGCATCAGAAATACTTTGAACTGTTCCATCAGCATATACACGCATCACAAAAGTTTCAGGTTTGCCTTTTGGCGTATTTCCAACTATGGAAAATTCCACCCCGTCATTTTTACCCCATATGGATCCTTTTTGTATCAGCCCTGGATCACGCATCACTATATTTACTCCCAGATACAGATATTTATCATCATATCCAAACTTTATTCTTGGATACCATCCGCTTGCGGGTAATCTTGAATTTTCACGGTCAAGTTGGTAAAACTCACCTGGTAATTCGTTATATTCTATATCACCATCCATAATTGGTGCTTTGCTGATCTTATTTACCGGTATCGGATATTTTTTGCGCCCCGGAATGGGATAAGGTGGCATTGCCGTGTCGATTGTGAAATCTTGTAGTACACCATCAATGACTCGTCCGTTCCGGTAAATCAGATTATCTTCCCATACTTTCACTGCATTCGGCTGAACAATTGAGATTCTTCCTGGTGCAATAATGGTATTATCTCTGAAAATGCAATTGGCTGACTGCTGAAATGAAAGCACCATGTTGTCATCTGTAATGAATATATTGCCATTAACAGTGGCGTTTGTTGTATAGTCCAGATGAATTGGCCTTGGAATTTTTAATGAGACATTACGTTCCATGATACAATCTCTGGTATTTGAGTCAAAATAAAATCCATTGACGCCATAACCTTTGCCGGAAGCTACAATATCATGTGCGAAGTTACCGCGATAGATAATTCTGTTTCCAGTACCGCAATAAATTGCGCCTCCATCATGCATTTTCAGCATAACCCGATAGATATGATTTTCTTCAACCAGGTTATCGTTACCCCCGACAATCATGCCGCTATAGGGTATATTATATATCTCATTCCTGTAAATATGCAGATTTTCACCGTATGAAGATAATCCTACAGCGCCCGGATAAATCATCCCCATATCGTGAATCTTATTACCTGAAAAATATGAATCGGAACCACCGAATATGACACCAGCTGCCCCTGTATGATGTATATCACAATTTATTAATTGGCAATTTGTCATTTGTTGTGCAGAAACTCCAAGTCCGGAGACATTAAAAACATCCAATTTTTCCAAAATACAATTATTTGCATTCTGAATTTGAATAGCACCATTGAAAGCAATCGCCCCAAAAGTAGCAGGTTTTAACGGGATATTAGTAACATTAAAGGAAAGCTCCCGGAGAGTGATTCTTTCTATCTTCTTTTCCGGTGTACCTGAAATATTAAAGATCTGTTCAATTATGGGAGCAATCACTTTCGCGTTTTCCATATTTTCACCTGTCAGGGGCCAATAAACCACACGTCCGGCAGTCCGGTCCAGATACCACTGGCCTGGCCGGGTCATGCCCTCCCGGGTGTTAAATATCACATATTTCATAATACCAAAACCACCAGGCGGATTTATACAGGGGGAAGAAAAGATCAAAGCATGACGTTGTTTATCATTCCGGGCTACTCTAACCAGTGACTCATCCCACATATGATATACCCTCACTTCGGCATTATTTACGTCTAAATCATCAGGGATATCTTTTGGATCATAGGCCATCGTTGTAAGTTCTTCATGTGTTGGCCGTCGTGCCCAGGCAATGTCAAACCATTTTGGTTCAAAAACCTGCTTATGCAGGAAAGTTCCTGTATCAGGATATTGAGACTTTTCAGCCATACGATCGTTTACAATCAGAGTGCGAAAATCCCGGGTTCCTTCTTTTACTCCCGGGAGGTCAGCACACCAAAATTTGTCTCCGTCTTTGTACCAGCCTGTTACCAGTGAGCCGCCGGTAATTATAACCGATCCGGATTGGTCCGACTCAATTGTCAAACCGTTATCTCTGGTGTCAAGTTCAAAAGTTTTTGAAATAAAATATTCACCTGGCAAAATAACGATCCGGCTGGCGGCAGCTTTCTGACTTCTTGCTGCGTCTCTTGCTGTTTCAAGGGTCTTCAAAGGCTGCTCTCTCGTACCGGGATTGTTGTCTTTTCCTGTTGGTGAAACAAAAAATACTGTCTCCTGCTGTTCTCTAACAAAGCCATAGCTGCAGAGCATCATTAAAAAAAATATTATTCCAACGACTTGTAAATAACTATTTAAATTACTTTTTTTAAATAGTTTACGAAATGCATTAATGAACTTCATAATAATCAAATTTTTCAGGATTGATATTTTAAAAATCTCTCTTAATGAAATTACTATTGTCAAATGTACATTTAGATTTTCAAATTGAAAATCCAAATTGAAATTTGTGAACAGAAATTAAGCTGTTTTTGGAACAAAGCTTGCTCATTTACAGCTAATTTGGTTTAACTCCGGCCTGGAATACTTGTAACCTTAATTCTTTTTCCGTAAATGCCTTAAATATCAGCAATATGCATTTTTTTCTTGTTAATATTTTATTCTTTTAAATATAAAATATAATGTATGCAGAACAGGATATTTCATTATTTATTCCTGTTTGACAAGTTTTATAACAGCTTTACAGATTTCATAATTTTTATAGGACAGTATGATCCTATAGTTAATGATATCAACAACTACCACTGCATTTATGATTTGAGCCTTACTTTACAAGTTCTTCCAGGAATAAGCGTGCCTTACGAGCTTCAGAATTAATATATGTAATTTGCCCTCTTGCAAGACATTCTACTATCAATGGACCCCGCCTGAAACCTCCTTTTCTTAATTGTTTCATCACAGCCGGGAAATCAACCATACCAGTTCCGGGCGTTACATCTACATTTTTAGGCATCATGAAATCTTTAATACTCATCCCTACTACAAGTCCGTTCACTTCTGCGGCATCATCAACCGGATTGAGTTTGCCATCGGAGTAAAAATAGATATTACCCGGATCATACCATAAACGGAAATTTTTATGTCCTACCCTTTCAATAAGAGGCCGGCAATCGCGCCCGAAAGAGTTAAGTGGCCCATGTGGCTTGATACTGATCCCTACTCCTTTTTCGGCAGCATAGTCGCAGCATTCAGCTATTGCTTTGTAATAACTATCTACAAGATTTTGTTCTGCAATTCCGCCCAATAAAAGATTAGGACAGCTACAAATTGCACAATTGTCTAAAAGTCTTTTAAGTTCTTCTATACCGATATCAATTGATTTACTCACATCAAAGTTACCTCCATATAGTGAAGCAATTTCTAATCCTCTTGATTGGGCTTCCCCGGCGACTATTGCAGCCTGTTCTGGTGTTGTGTCCTTTGTTATCACTACACCCGATTTTGATGTCATAAGTCCGGCATATCTGAACCCTGCTTCAGCAATTCCGTCAAATGCCACGCGATAATCATATTTTCCCCAGGGTCTCGTATAACATCCTATTTGCCAGCGAGAGTTTTTTGTTCCGGAAGAGATAATAATGGCACTTGTGCTTGCAAGCATTATCTTTTCCATGAAATGTCTGCGGGTTATTTTCTGACTTCTCATATGGTGCGGATTTTACGTTTTAGTTTATCATATACAGCTTTTCGTCCGGTTTTATAGGATTCAACCGCCATCAGGACTGCCACCGCATGCTGGTATTCTGCTTCAATAGGGGCATGTGGAGTGTTTCCCGAACGGATACATTGCAGCCAGTCTAGAAAATGATCAGGCCTGTCAATATGACTAACAGGATTTTCTCCTTTGATGTTCCCGTCTCTGCGTGGTGCACCTTTGTCGTTATAAACAGGTGTGCTCCAATCGATCATATTAATCATACCCTTTTCACCATAAAAATTACGAACATTTCCCATACCATAGCCCAGATTATTTGAACTGCTCACCATGAAACCTTCAGGATATATCCATGTAGCTTGGACACAATCCGGGAGCGTGAACTGATGTTCATCTTTCCAGGTAAAAATTCCTCCAAGGCACACGCATGATTCAGGAAATTCAGTTCCGGTAACATAATGGACCGTATCGATAAAATGAGATCCGAAACCCGAAATTGGCCCATGGCTAAAATCTGCATATCCATACCATCCGGAATATAAATCGGAATTGAAAGCTCTCATTGGCCGGCCAGACAGGAATTCTTTCCAGTCAACATCCTCAGGTTTTATTTCTTTAAGATATCTGTACCAGTATGGCTGTTCGCCGTTACGGCACTCTTCAACACGGGATAGCCTGCCCAGTGCACCTGATTGAAACAGTTCTCTGGCCCCTACAATACCGGGCAGACTGCGTAACTGTGTGCCCACCTGGACCACTGTGCCAGCTGCCTTTACTGCATCGACTGCCCTTGTCAGCTTATCCATTGCAAGAGGTTTTTCCACATAAATATGTTTTCCTGCCCGGGCAGAAGCTTCTAAATGTAGTGTATGTACATGATCAGGTGATGCGATCATAACAGCATCGAGCTCTTTCATCGTAAGCATATCGCGGTATGATACAAATTGTTTGGCATCACGCCCGAACCATTTCCTTACTTTTTCATTTGCCCGTTCGCGCGCAATTCGCCAGGGATCACAGACTGCCACAATTTCAATATTTGTTGCAGCAACATGTTTGTAAACACCTTCCATATGCGCAGTGAGACCACGGTCCCCGCAACCAATAATACCAATCAGAATACGGTCATTTGCACCTTTTACTCTTCCCGCCTTAAGAATGGTCAGGGATTCTGGTAAAATACTTATTCCTGCAGTAGTTATGGTTCCATTTTTAACAAAATTTCTCCTTGTTATTGTTTTCATAACAGTTTATTTTTTTATTTGAAAAGCTAAATTAACGTGAGTTCGATATAATTTTTTATACAAATAGTTGGTTATTAACAAAATAA
>CAZLXM010000034.1:30768-36606 GCA_964563105.1 uncultured Bacteroidaceae bacterium | reverse complement strand
GTAATACCGGGATTAACCGTTATGGAAGATGTAATAATGTATGGGCTGTTATCAACTGTAAGAGTGGTATTACTCGTTATATTTTTACTGATAATGGTCTGTCCGAAAAATAAACATGGGACCATTATCCCGGTAATAAGCAATAAAATCCGGTGTTTCATAATCGTGAGTTATTAGTTAAAATATATTGTTTTTTATTTTTGGTGAATCAATAAGATTCACTCTATCAATACATTACTTAGTATTTCTTTCTGTATGAATTTCTTTATGAATTGTTTAATAATGCTTTCCTGAATAATAAAATCATCAGGATTAATTACATTACATTTAAGGAAAATAGAGGGATAATTGTAATTTTTACGATCCGCTAAATAAAACTAAAAGTTTAAATTGGTTTAAAAAGTTTCTACAGGTAATTACTTAATAATGAATTAAACTCAGGTAATAATAATTAAACAAAGAGACAAAGCAGTTTAATTCAACTTTTTATTGTAATAACCAATAAATAAGAAACATATTAAAGAACCTGCTCATACTCCAGGGATCAGACAGAAAAGACTGGCAATTTTAGTTTAGTATCTGCCTGTGAACAAAAAAGGAAGAATTATTAATCTTTAATCAAAACATTAATTTAAAATTTCCTTTTCAACGATTAAAAATTTCATGACCATTTCTGCTTACAAATAGTATTAAACTTGATTCTATTGAGCTGATCACGAAGTTCTGATGTTAAAAAACAATTAAAATCTTAAACGAAATTTACAAAATAAAAAAGTGTTTGTCAAGGATAATTAAAAAATAATTTAACAAACTTTCATTTTAAAATATTTTCAAAATCCGGAATAAAATATGTTTAACTATTTTAATATTAGGACTATATAATATAACTCAATTTATATTAATAACTATAATGACCAAAAATTAAGCTTAAAATATGTTCGCTTATTTTGGAAGTAACTTTTGTCAATTGTCATCAATGATATTGTTTATAATTTATCAGAAAATTTAAATATTCCAATTTTAAGATTTTTTAACTAAATTCTTATAAAAGCCTGATATCATTATCATTTATTATTAATTATGTTTCTTTATTACGTTTTTATTTTTTATTAATATTTTACTTTTTCAACATAAATTATAAATTTGCCAGGCTAACATTATTTTATCAAATAATTCATGGAGGATTTTTATATGTTAAAGCGTACTAACTGGTTAAGTTTATTGCTTCTCCCATTGTTTGGGATCTTTACCCTGAATATTGCTATTGCTGATTCAAATGGTAAAGTTAGTTTATATACTCCCTACACAAAGATTTCTGTACCCCCAGGAGAATCTTTGACCTATACTGTAGATGTTATTAACAACACAACTGAAGTAGCCAATGTTGACCTTGCAGTTACAGGTATACCTTCAAGCTGGAGTTACGCTATCAAATCTGGCGGATACACTGTGAGTCAAATTTCAGTTTTACCAGGAGAAAAAAAGAATTTTACTCTTACAGTTGATGTTCCGATGAAAGTAAATAAGGGAACCTACCGTTTTAACGTTACATCCGGCGGGTATGGTATACTTCCGTTAATAGTAATTGTATCTGAGCAAGGTACATTTACCACTGAATTTAATGCTAAACACACTAATCTTCAGGGTTCCTCTACTTCAGCATTCACGTTTAATGCCGATTTGCGTAACCGTACTGCTGAAAAACAATTATATGCCTTAAGAGCATCAGCGCCCCGGGGATGGACAGTTACTTTCAAGTCTTCTGAATATAAACAGGTAACATCGGTAAATGTCGAACCGAACCAAACCGAAAGTATTACAATTGATATTAAAGCGCCTGACAGGACAGAGACCGGTACTTACAAAGTTCCTGTAAGTGCAGTTACAAGTACAACCTCAGCAGAAATTGAACTGGAAGTAGTAATAACAGGTTCATACGGAATTGAGCTTACCACACCAAGTGGTTTATTAAGTACTACAATAACTGCCGGAGATCAAAAACGAATAGAGCTGCTGGTAAAAAACACAGGATCATCAGAGCTGTCTGAAATAAGCCTTACAGCTTCCGCACCGGTTAATTGGGATGTGATTTTCGACCCGGCTAAAATAGATAAACTTAGAGCAGGTGCCAATGAGCAGGTTTTTGCAACAATTAAAGCTGATAAAAAGGCAATTGCAGGAGATTATGTCACAAACATTGACATAAAAACACCTGAGGTTTCTTCCAAACTTTCTTTTAGAATTTCTGTTAAAACACCAATGTTATATGGCTGGATAGGTGTACTTATCATAGTACTTGCATTGGGAAGTGTTTATTATCTTTTCCGCAAATATGGAAGGAGGTAAACCGTGGATGGAAATATTATCGAACTGTTTGATCTCACTAAAAAATATGGATCTTTTACAGCCGTAGACAAACTTAACCTTTCGATCCGTAAAGGTGAAATATTTGGACTTCTTGGGCCCAATGGCGCAGGAAAATCAACTACTATTTTGATGATGCTGGGCCTGACAGAACCAAGCTCCGGTTCCGTCCATGTTTGTGGGATCAATTCTACAACAAATCCTTTGGAAGTAAAAAAAAGAGCAGGTTATCTGCCGGAAGATGTTGGTTTTTATTACGACCTCACCGGCTTTGAAAACCTTATGTTTACTGCCCGGCTTAATCGCTTTTCAGAAAAAGAAGCAACGGAAAAATCATTACAATTGTTATCCAGGGTGGGGCTGGAAGATGCTATTGATAAAAAAGCCGGTAAATTTTCACGCGGAATGCGACAGCGTTTAGGACTGGCAGACGTGTTAATAAAGAATCCTGAAGTAATAATCCTTGATGAACCAACCTTAGGGATTGACCCGACAGGTGTCAGGGATTTTCTGGAATTAATTGTTAAATTAAGCAGAGAGGAAGGCATTACAGTATTAATCTCATCTCATCATCTTCATCAGGTTCAACAAATTTGTGACAGGGTTGGCTTATTCATTAATGGAAAACTTATTGCAGAAGGCAAAATTCAAAGCCTGTCACAGGAAATATTTTCCCATGAACCTTATGTAATTGAAGCAGAAATATCCGTCCCCTCATCCGTTGACCATGATAATAACGAATCAAAACATAGTCTGCAGGAAATCCTGAAGAATATTGAAGGTGTAATAAATATCAGACAACATGATAATAAGTTTGAAATCGGATGTTCCCGTGATGTTACCCCGGAAATTGCAAAAACACTCATTGGAGCAGGTGTCGGATTAAGTTACCTGAATAAAAAAGAACATGGATTAGATGATATTTACAACCGATATTTTGAAGGGAGGTAAAACTTATGAATAAATCATTAAATAAATCCAGGCTTGAAACAAAAAAGAAAAATGGTTTCTTAAATTGGTTATTTAGTCTCTTTAGAATAAAAAATCGATATGAATACGATGAAAAAATAATTCATCCTTTCTGGGTAATTGTCAATAAAGAAATATCCGATCATGTTAGAGGCTGGCGTTTTAATATCTTGTTTGCCATAATTGTTTTAACCTGTCTCGGTTCACTTTATACAGCTTTAACAAATTTAAGCGAAGCTTTAAAAACGAATAATTCGGAAGATGTATTTGTTTTTCTTCAGTTATTTACTGTTTCCGATGGTACTTTACCCTCTTTCGTTGTATTTATAAGCTTTTTAGGGCCATTACTTGGGATAAGCCTGGGCTTTGATGCAATAAATTCAGAACATAATAAAGGAACTTTAAGCCGTATTATGTCACAACCAATTCATCGTGATTATCTTATAAATGCTAAATTCATTGCTGCACTTATCGTTATTAGTGTATTGTTTTTTGCACTTGGCTTCCTGGTAATGGGATTAGGGCTGATTACAATTGGAGTCCCTCCATCTGCTGAAGAATTTGTTCGTATTATTTTCTTTATCCTGATTAGTATCTTTTATGTTGCTTTTTGGCTAAATCTTTCTATACTTTTCTCAGTTCGCTTTCGTCAGGCTGCAACATCTGCTTTAGCCAGCATAGCTATCTGGCTATTTTTCAGTATATTCTATAGCATGATAGTGAACCTGATCGCAAAAGCTACAGCACCATCGCAAATGGCATCTCCCTACCAAATTATTAGTTATCAAAAGTTTATTTTAAGTCTTTTACGCCTGGTACCAAGTCATCTTTTCAATGAAGCAACCACAACTCTTTTAATGCCATCTGTCAGAAGCCTTGGGCCCCTAACAATGGAACAAATCCATGGAACAATACCCAGCCCTTTGCCACTTGGACAGAGTGTACTGCTTGTTTGGCCACAATTGACCGGATTAATTGCTGTTACAATAATTTGCTTTGCTTTGTCTTATGTTTCATTTATGAGAAGGGAGATCAGATCCAGATAACACTGAAATTATTTATAAATTAGTGCTATATTTTTACTTTCTATATTTTTTTAAAAAATCAAATATAAAATCTGTTTAATATTAAACTAAGTTCGCATGCAGATTGATTTTATTGAGATATTTGCATCTTTCATGGTTCTTTTTGCAATTATTGATATTCTGGGATCTATCCCAATAATTCTGGATCTGAAAGCAAAAACAGGAAATATAAAACCGGGAAGAATTACTCTGGTGGCATTTATTATAATGTTGTCTTTCCTTTTTGGGGGTGAGCCTTTACTAAGTATTTTCGGGGTGGATGTTTCCTCATTTGCCATAGCCGGTTCAATAATTGTATTTCTAATAGGCATTGAGATGGTCCTCGGAAGAGAATTATTCAAACACAGTTCGTCCGGTAAAGGAGGTGCTATTGTGCCCCTGGCATTTCCACTTATCGCCGGTGCAGGTGCAATTACAACTATAATCTCATTAGAAGCTGAGTATCGAATTATCAATATTCTTATTGCATTAATATTGAATATGATTTTTGTTTATTTGGTGCTGAGGCTAACCGGCTGGTTTGGTAAAGTACTCGGGGCTGGCGGCCTGAATATACTCAGTAAATTTTTTGGGATTATCCTCCTGGCTATTGCAATCCGCCTTTTCCTCTCAAATACAGGAATAGTGATAAATAAATAAAAACATATAAAAACGGAAAACAAGTGGGAATAACTATCTTTTTATTTAATAAAAATTAATTATCAGGAATTATATTTTAAACGTTTTCCCATTCCCTTCCCTCCTCCTGTTTTACGACGTTTTCCCATTCCTTTTCCTATTTTTTGTTCTACTTCATCTTTGGATATTTCTTTACATTTACCCAGTCCTCTGCCGGTCCGGGGTCCCTGACCTTCCGGTCCGCTTCCATTCATTTTTGGCATAATTTTAAATTTTAATAATATTTAAATATGTTTCTGTAAACTAATTATTGATTTAAAATTTTAAAAGTTTTTTATAATCCGAAAATTAATTGGTTTAAATTCTCTGATCTAAAGTAAATTCAATATAAAATTAATAAAATAAAAAAAATAACATCAAAATAAATAACTCTTGTTTATAGTTTCTCAACCTTAATCTCAAATAATAATAATTATATCAAAAATCTATCATAAGAAGCTGTAAAATTGTTATTTAGTCATTGACTTTCGTATTAAATATCATTAATTTTGTTTTACTATTGCACGACCATTACATTCTGTATTCCTCCACACTGGCTTGATTTGGAATGCCATGTGCCCTGCACTTTTATTCAAAAATAAAACATTAAAAATTAATTCCATGAGAAACCTGACAACTATTGCACTTGCTCTCATAGTAACTTTGAGCGCCTGTGAGAAAATCAAAAACCTTGCAGAGGTTGATATCAAAACCCACTTCTACGTATCAGTACCTGTTTACAGTTCATCTCATAAATCAAATT
>CAZLXM010000034.1:0-30758 GCA_964563105.1 uncultured Bacteroidaceae bacterium | reverse complement strand
CAGAACAAAGCTCTTTGAATGTAGGCTTTTCGGGCACTGCATCTCTCTCTTTGCAAGATAATGAGCAAATTATGGAATATCTGGATAAATTACGAAATATAGATTTCGAATCAATTCAGATAACAGTTTATGGATTGGACGCTGAACAGGAGATCCTTACAGTATCCATTTCAGTTCCT
Source organism: uncultured Bacteroidaceae bacterium (assembly GCA_964563105.1). GTDB lineage: Bacteria > Bacteroidota > Bacteroidia > Bacteroidales > CAYVTV01. The sequence goes on along the minus strand of CAZLXM010000034.1, from coordinate 30,579 downwards.
AATATCGGGACAATATGCTCCGCTAAAAACATAACTGCAGCCAATAATACCATACAGCCTGAGCTTAATCGCGATAATCTTAAAAAAGCAGGAGAAAAATTGATGGATGATGGTGAAATAACTATTAACATAAGCGGGACATCTTCCAAAACGATCCGGGAAACAGGATTAAGTTTTTATCTTGATTTTAAATCTTTGGTTAAAGCGGGAGCATTGGATTAACAGATACGTTATATTATGGGATCACAATTAATTGCCAAATTGCAATAATCTCAAACCCGGGTATATATGCTAGCTTAATTAAATATTATATCTTCTTATATAATAATTTTCTCCTTTATATTTAACTTTAATAATTAATCGTTTAGCAATAAGTGACTTTATAACGGAATTATCAGACATATTTTTTTTTAGAAGATTATTCAGGCTGTCCTCTCTCAGCGGATGTACCGCAGTGATATTCAAAATATCATCATAGGCATTCCCGGTGGATCCAACATTACTGCCTTCAAAACCTGATAAAAGTTCGGTATGGATGCCGGCATTTTTATATATCTCCCATGCCTCCAAAAGTTTCTCTTCACTAACAGGTTTTAAGGATCTTATTGCAGGAGGACGTACGGGGATGGAAATAAATGCTTTTTCAGGCTTGAGTAAAGCTATAAAAGATGCCGTTTGCTTAAGATCTGCACTTAAATCATTATAACCTTCAATAAGCATAGTTTCAGTATTAAGACTTCCTGAAAATGACCGGGAAAAGATTTCCAGTCCCTTTAAAAAGTTATTAAAATCAATGCTTTGATCCGGACAATTTACAATTCGCCAGATATTCTCATTTACACTATCAACTTTCAGCGAAACCCAATCTGCATTAATAAGGTCCTGCCTTACTTCATTATTGAAAATTAAGGATGCATTAGTAATTACAGCTATTGGAATACCAAACTTTTTTAAAAGTTTTATTTCTTCCCCAATATTAGAATCAAGGGTGGGTTCCCCGGTAGAAACAAAAGTAAGAAAATCAGGAGTATCTTTTTCGTCCAATTTATCAAGATGTTTCGCCACTTCCTGAACGAGAATTTCAGGTTTATAAAAAACCCGCCTTTCTGAGCTTACATTTCTTGTTCTTCCAATCTGGCAATATATACAACTATAAGAACAATGTTTACCTGCAGTAATATTATTTATACCAAGGCTTTTACCCAGCCTGCGTGATGAAACGGGACCGAAAGCTATCATGACAAAATTTGAAATGTTATATTAATCTTTTTGAACTTTTATTTGAATTTGTGTTTTTTAGTTAATCTTTGATTCATAGATATAAGTATTTATTTTTTCCCAAATATTTTTCAACTCTATTGAAACATGGTGATCTGCTTTAAATTCATTAATTGTTTTAGCATTAAGCATAGCATAAATCATTGTGTCATCATATGGGATTTTACCCAAAACACATATTTCTTCATTTTGCAGCTTTGTTTCGATAACTTTACTCATTTCTTCATTCAAATCATATTTATTTATTATAATATATACAGGTGTCCCAAACTTTCTGATCATCTGAAGAAGCCTCTGCAAATCATGCCATCCTGACAAAGTTGGTTCTGTTACAGCTATTACCATATCAGCACCGCTAACTGAGGAAATTGCCGGGCATCCAATGCCGGGAGGACCATCAGTAAGAATATAATCAGCTTTATTTTTCCGGGCTTTTTCTCTAATATACTGTCTGATCTTTGCCACCAGTTTTCCTGAATTCTCTTCAGCTATACCAAGCTTTCCATAAACCATTTCTCCAAAACGGGTATTGCAAAAATAAATATGATTATTCTCGTAATGTTCTATAGTTATTGCTTCTTCAGGGCATGCAATTATGCATAAGCCACAACCTTCACAGTTATATTCATTTATTTTATAAACCTCATTATCTGCATCTATCGCATGAAACCTGCATAAATCATAGCATATCGAACAAGCTGTACATTTTTGCGGATCAATTTTTGCTTTTGATCCGCTAATAAATTTTTCTGTTTTATATACTTCCGGAGAGAATAACAAATGCAGATCTGCAGCATCTACATCACAATCTGCAAAAACAGCATTTTCAGCCATAGAAGCAAATGCGGCCATAATACTTGTTTTACCCGTTCCTCCTTTTCCACTTAATACAACAATTTCAAATGGCTTTTCCATTTAATATTTTTTTCAATATATTTAAAAAGATCATTCTTAAAGCATCATCACTTTCAGTTAATATTTCACCCCTTGAATAGGAAGCTGCATATTCCTTTTTAAAAGGGATCTCACCAAGTAAAGGAATTTCATTATCCTGAATGTATTCATACAAAGGATTGTAATTCAACCCTGCTTTATTGATTACAATACCATATTTTTTCTTTAATTGTTTTACCGTTTCATGCATGAGTTTTAAATCATGCAATCCAAACGGAGTAGGCTCAGTAACCATAATGACATAATCAGCAGGTGACATGGCAGCAATTACAGGACAGGAAGTTCCGGGAGGTGAATCAATTAAAAGAATATCAAAGTTTCCTGCACAGCTTATTGTTTCCCTGATCACCATAGTTTGCAATGCTTTGCCAATCTTCATCCTGCCTTCGATAAAGTCTTCCTCTGAATGATAATTATTAAAAGTTACAGAACCAATCTCATTGTCCCGTTCAACAATAGCATTATCTTCACAAACATACGAACAGGCACCGCAAGCATGACACATATCTTCCACAACTTCAATAAATTTTACCGGCGGAAGCATTATAATTGAATTAAAGGCACAAATATCCTTGCATTTTCCACAAAATGTACATTTAACAGGATCAATCACTGGCATGGAGAGTTTGACTTTTAACTCTCTTGATTCATCAGCTCTTAAAAATATATTACAATCAGGTTCTTCTACATCACAATCCAATAATTGAACACTATGTTTTAAATCTTTTGATAAGAGATGAAAAAGACAAATACTGACTGTTGTTTTTCCTGTTCCTCCTTTACCGCTTGTAATCGCAATCTTCACATTAAATTTGATTTAAAAAACATTTTCTGTTAAAAATTTTTGATATAAATATTTCTTACACATGTGGTGAATAATGATCAGGATCAAATATTTCACGATATTTGAAAACAATATTTCTAAAATCCTGCCATGTATCACGTTTTAATGAAGGATTACGGAGCAGGGCTGCAGGATGATAAACCGGAATAGCCAGCCTGTCCTGCCACTTCAACCATTTTCCATGATCACGGCTGATTTTATATTCACTTCCTGCAATATTCTTTAAGGCTGTAGCTCCTAGTAAAATTAAAATTTTAGGATCAATAAGTTCAATTTGTTTTAAGAGCCAGGGTAAACAAGATTCAGTTTCAAGGGCTGATGGTGTCCTGTTTCCCGGAGGCCTGCATTTAACAATATTGCTAATAAAAACATGTTCATTCCGGGTAAATCCGCAGGCAGCTAATATTTTGTCAAGTAACTGACCCGATTTACCCACAAATGGCCTTCCCTGAATATCTTCATCCCAACCCGGCGCTTCACCAATAATAAGAATAGTTGCATTATTATTACCCTCTCCAAAAATAACATGTTTCCTGGTCCTGGCTAAATCACATTTCCTGCATTGCAATATTTGTTCACGAAGAATTAAAAGTTCAGGAGACATTTATAAATAATTATATTTTGGTTAAAATCTGAAAGTTGACAATATTTCTCGAAAAGATAACATTCACATCTGCACAATTTTTTACTAAAACTAATTTTTGAGTAAATATTGATTGTCCATTATAACAATTTCGCCTTTCCTGACCCCCAGAATTTCAGAAATTACCTCACATTTTACCATCAATAGAAAAAATATTCTTTTTTCGGTATTTTTAATTAAACCTTCCAGATTACCCTGCCCTTTAGAAATAATAATATCAGCTTTGTTAAAAATTTCAAGGAAATTATCTGAACATCTGTTTAAAAGAGTTGATGGTGCATCATATCCATTTGATATTACCCTGGCATATTTATGTATACCTGTAGTAAACGCATCTTCAATAGTTACATCATTTAATACCTCAGAACCCCGAACAGCAAAATGCAGATCAGGATGATTTATAGTTTTAATAAATAATTTATCAAGAACAATTTCACCTGCATTATCTCCCAGATACAATACCAGAGATGCCTTTTGTAAACTTTTCCTGAGAATGGAGGAATGATTTATAACAGGTTCTTTTGATAATGCATCTGAAAGTGCTCCCTCAAGATTAAAAGATTCCGGAGGGCCAAAATCAATTATATTTCCGGATACTGCATAGCGTAATGAACTTTGAAAGTGGTCATCTGAAGAATCTATCTTTGCCTGCAATTGAGCCTCCAGACTAAGTAATAAATTGTTATAATACTTTTTTTCTTCTTTATAAAGATCATTACAAGCTGTGCCCTTCTTTATCAGGCGATGCAAAAAACAGGAACACTCCGGAGATGTTAATGAATCGTTTTTATATTTATCAATATAGTTACCAAATTTTTGAAGAATTTTATCAGCCAAATTATCAGACAATTTATGTTTTGTAATTAATCTTTCAGCCTGATTATAAAAACAAGATATACATAAAGGATTCATCTCAAATTAATGATCACAGGCATTAACACCGGCTTTAAGTTCATTATTAAGAAATTCCTCGACAAGTATTCTTGCCTCTTTTGATTCTGCACCTGTTACTACTTCAATATTATTTTGATTAAAAAGAGATATTGCCCTCTGCCCCATTCCTCCGGCAATAACATGATTAACACCCTGAGAAGCAAGCCAGGCAGGCAGGACTCCGGGTTCATGTGGAGGAGGTTTCAAAAATGACTCATTTATAATTTTATTATTCTCAATTTCAAAAAATGCAAATTCCTCACAATGCCCAAAATGTGGACAAAGATATTTGTTGCTCGTAGGAATGGCAATAATACAATCCATAATAGTAAATATTTAGAAAAATTTGAATACTAATTTTAAAAAAAGCAGGTGAAAGATCATGAGTGAGACGGGGGAGTTCCCTGTCTCATTCACTTTTCTCTTCTTCCAAATCCTTTATTCTTTTTTCGATTTCACTTTGTGAACGTTTGAGAACCTGAGCCTCAGCTTTTAGCATTTTTAATTCATCCTCCCTGCTCAAATAGTTTGTCCAGGGAGAAATCCCATAATAAGGAAAAGCGGCATGACGACCTCTTCCATATCCCCATCCTCCGGGGAAACCGGCTCCTCTACCCCAGGCCCTGCCATAACCAAAGCCTCTGCCCATTCCTCTACCCATTCCTCTGCCAGCACCTTTAACGTAACCAGGTGAATCATATCCTGTGCAGTATCCTAATGCTCTTCCGGTCATAGGACCTTGTCCTATAGGACCGCTACGATCTCCATATGGCATAATTTTAAATTTTAATGGTTAATAACATGATTATTTATTAATTGTTGAATAGTCTGTCCCTGACTAACAATTTTTACTTCGATATTCAATTTTTTTAATGCATCTAGTGCCTTTGGGCCTGTCTGAGTTGACCATATCTCATTTACCCCGTTAAGAGCAAGGAATTCAGCTACCTGTGGACCAACTCCGCCACTGGCATCTTTCTTATCATTTTCTTTGAACTCAATTTTTTTTGTTTCTGTATCATAAAAACAAAAAAAAGGGCAACGCCCGAAACGCTCATCAATCAATGTATCCGTATTATTACCGGATGCCGGAACAGCAATTATCATAGTTTTAATATTTAGAATTTAATATGCAAATATAATAATTTAAATGAACATATGTTCATTTAAATCAATTTTTTTTAAAAAAAATTGATTTTTATTCTAATTTCCCATTTTTCCACCTGACAACCTTCCCCGTCTTAATTTCCTTACCTTGAAAATTCTCATGAAAAACAGATATTACGTGTGATGAGGTACAATGAGAAGGATAGACATATTTAATATTTTTTTCTTTCATATAAGAAATTGTAGCTTTAGTTTGAGGATCAATATCTTTCAAATGAAAACCTCCAATTATTCCTAAAATGCTTTGTTCTCCCGTAACTTCAACTGCATATCTGATTATATTGATTATCCCGGAATGTCCGCAACCGCTTACAATAAATAAGCCAGTATCTAAAAGCAGGACGAGGGCACTATCGTCCATAACAAAGTCAGGGGAGCCGTCCTCGAACACGAAGGAAGTGAATTTAGATTCAAATTCTGCTTTACGGGGAATACTTCCTAAAAAAATTATCCTGTTACTGATCTTAAACGGGGTTTCTGTACATACTAAATTAAACTTTCCGGCTAATTCTTCTTTTGTGTTTTTTAAACCTATATATCTACGGTCTGTTTTGTGGAAACGTTTGACAAAACACCCGGGATGACAAATCAAAGTGCCCGAATTTAAATATTGAAGTCCATTACCATGATCAAAATGGCCATGACTAAGCACAATAAAATCAGCCGAAGATATATAAACATTCATCAATTCGGCATTTTTTAAAAACAGATCGCTCTGTCCGGTATCAAAAAGAATTTTTTTCCCGTCAAATTCAATAAAATAGGATAGTCCGTGTTCCGAATCGGTATGTGGGCCGGCTAAATTATCGACTAGTATATGAATATTCATAAAGAAAATATTTTAGTTTATTTTAATTATCTTAATTTTTTAGAATTTTATTCCCTAACAACTTAATAATTTAAGGATAGAGATTATGCCGAATATCTAAAATATTATTTGAAAAATTAATTATATAGATCCCGGACAAAAAAACTTTTTATTCAAAATTAAATGATTATATTTTAAAATGAACAAAAGTTCGTTTATTTTTGTATTCTGATCACTCTATTTAATTAAAAGATTTGCGCTATTTAATAAATGAACTGTAAAATCAAATATCTTTAAACATGAAAATATACGATGTTATTATTATTGGTGGAGGTCCTGCTGCAATAGTAACAGGAATTACAATAAAAAAGTTCTTTTCTGAAAAATCAGTACTTATGATTGGAGAAGAAGCTCAGAGCCTGGTTCCGTGTGGAATACCATATATTTTTCATTTATTGGGAAATGACCCGGATAAAAATAAAATGGGGCCAAAACCTTTTCTTGATTTAGGAGGGGAAGTTATCATTAATACTGTTACGAATGTAGATAAAACGAATAAGAGTATAACCATTAAAACAGGAGAGCAATATGCCTATGAAAAACTAGTTTTTGCGACAGGATCGCTTCCTGTTATTCCTACTTCAATTCCGGGATATGATCTTCAGAATGTTTTTTATATAAAAAAGAACTTTTTTTATATTAAGGAATTATCTTCATCACTAAATGAGTTTAAAAATATAGTAATCATTGGAGGCGGGTTTATTGGAGCTGAAGTAGCTGAGCAATTAGCAGCTTCACATAAGAATGTCACTTTAGTTGAAAGTGAATCTGTCTGCTTTTCAAGGGCCTTTTCTCCGGAATTAAGTAAGATTGCTACTGAAGCTTTAGAAAAAACAAATGTCAAAGTAATGACTTCTGCTATTGTAAAGGAACTTAAAGGTGAAAATGGCAAAGTCAGTCAGGTTGTTCTTGAAAATGGAAATAATATAATGACAGATGCAGTTATTATTTCTGTTGGATATACGGCCAATTCGGCACTTGCAAAAAAAACCGGACTGGAATTAAATAAGTTCGGTGATATTCATGTAGACAATTATGGGAGGACATCCATTAAGGACATTAGTGCTGTAGGTGATTGTGCTCAAACATTTGGATTTCTTACCGGTCGCAGTGACAATATTAAGCTGGCTTCAACAGCCACTGCAGAGGCACGTGTATTAGGGCACAATATTTTTGGTATTAGAATAAAAAAATGTTTTTCGGGTACTTTAGCTGTTTTTTCAACAGAAATTAATGGACTTGCAATGGCAGCTGCAGGAGCAAATGAAAAAAATGCAGCTGAAGCAAATGTAGATCTTTTAACGGCAAAATTCTCTTCACCCGACAGGCATCCCGGCACACTTGAAGGTACTTCTGAATTAACCGTTAAACTTTATGCTTCCCCTATAGACGGAAGCATACTTGGAGGAGAAGTATGGGGAGGAAAATCAACAGGAGAAATAATCAATATAATAAGTTTAACCATACAAAAATCAATAACTGTTTTTGACCTTATTTCATTTCAGGTTGGGACACATCCATTGTTAACCGCATCTCCGGTTAATGTGCCGCTGATAAGGGCCGCAAATGAAATTATTTATAAAATGAAATAAAAAGGCTGATAAAAGGAAATAAAAAATATAAACAAAAAATCGCTAACTAATTTTTAAATTAATATGTTCAAAGATTGGGAAACCTTTAAAAAAAACTGGAAAAAAAACCTGGCCAGGATCAATCTGACCATTGATGCTATTATGCTGGTATTGCTTATGGCAATATCAGGATTGGGATTATTAATGAAATATGTTTTATTACCAGGGTTTAAACGAAATGAAGTTTATGGGAAAGATGTGGAACTTTATTTTTGGAACCTGACAAGACATGATTGGGGAGAAATACATTTTTGGCTTAGTTTGGCTTTTTTATTTCTCCTGCTTCTACATATAATTTTGCACTGGAAATTAATTCTGGGAATATTTCGGCGAATGCTCTCTGCCAGATCATTAAGAATCAGCATTGCCGCTTTTATTGGTCTCTTAAGTTTAGGTCTGGCATTTGTTCCGTTAGCAATAAAACCTGAGATTGGGCCACCTTCACATGATCATTCACATGGACGCGGTTCTGATCATAACTTACCGGGAAAGGGACAGGGACGTCAATTAAGGATATACGATATTGAAAATGAATTCTCTGAAATAAATGTTGAAAAAACTGAAAAGTCGGCTATTATTCAAAAAGAGAGTAGTAGCCCTGAAGATGATCCGACAACTCAGGCATCTCATGATCATAGCAGAAATCATGCTTCTGATCATATTGAGGATGATGTGGAAGTCTTTGGTTATATGACTCTGAATGAAGTTGCGGAAAAATATAATATATCGGCTGCCCGACTTGCTGAAGCTATGAAAATACCACAGGATCAGACTCAAATCAGACTTGGTCATTTAAAAAGAAGTTATGGTTTTAGTATGACTGATGTCAGGATCGCTGCCCAAAAGATAAGTAAGTCAAATAAATAAGACGGGGTAGTTAAGCTCTGAAAAGAATCTGATTTCCATGTATAATTTCAGATTGAGTTCACAAAAGGTTTAAGATTGATTATATTTTATATTTTATCTGAATCCGGGCCAAAATTTGTTTTGAATCTTCCTCTCCTTTTTCCTCTTACTTTTCCTGATGGATGAATATTATAATTTAAAGGTCTGATATTTTCAGAATCACATCTTCTGCAATGATCAACAGGTTTCATTGTAACAATAGTCTCATTGCAATTTCCGCATTTATACCAGAAATCATCAAGATCATAATTTCCTCCGCTTATTAATATTGCTTTACCTTCTACAAAAGCACTTGCGATACTTTTTCGCGCTTTGGCATACAGCCTTGTAAATGTAGGCCGGGAAATATCCATACGTTCGGCAGCTTCTTCCTGTGTTAGATTTTCATAATCAGCAAGCCGAATAGCTTCAAACTCTTCATATAATAAAACAACCGACTCCAAATTACGCATAGGTATCCCAAAAGGTTTAAAACCTTCCATAGCCGGAAGCATTGTTACTTTCCTTATCCTTTTACGATTTGCCATGAAAACCTGAATTAAAGCATATTACAAAATTAACAAAATTAATGAACATATGTTCATTAATCTTTATTTAGTTTTAATTTATAATTAAAACTGAGACCCATCAATTCAGCCACATGTAAATGAGCCTTTAAAAAAACACCCATTAAAAATTTATTTGAAAAATGATATAAGAGTTCATACTTCTGGTAAATTTTATGATTTGCTGTATATGGGGAATAAATATAAGCACCAAAGTATTGGGTAAAGATAATTTTTCCAAGTAAAAAATCCTGTCCGACCGTAACAGCTAATCTTTTAAAATCGAGATCGCTTTGTTCCCTCTGAATTGTTTCTTTTATATAATAATCAAATATGCACTCTGCACCTGCATTTAAAGCATAAAAAGGGCTAATACGACGGGATACCCTCGAATGAAAACCAATTATAAAAGCCGGCTTTTCGGATAAATCTTCTGTTTTACCAAGTACTTTTACACTTGTTAGCAATTGTATATTTAATAATGTTTCATTTATTTTCTCTTTATGGCCTGAAGAAAAACCGGATTGCAAATTCGGAATTTTTTTTTGATAAATCTCAATTCCCAAAGCAAGGGTAGGAAAATTCATTCCCTTATTTGGCAATTTAAATCCACCATTGGAAATATGATTATAACATCCTGATAAGGTCAAAAAGCAGTTGGAAGCAATACGTTGTTTCAATCTTAAATCTACGTATAATGGAAAGGCAATCCGTGAGCTGAAAAAATGGTTCAAAGGATTTTCAATTTCATCATAAATTTTTCCATGATATGAAAAACCGGCTCCTCCCCTGATACTTAATAGCCTGTTTCTTCGATATCTCAAAATGGGTTCAGCAAAAATGCCTATTTCAAAAATACTTCCAAGTATATCAGGATTCTGAAAATTAAAGTATCCGGATTCAAAACCTGATATCCAGTAAGCATTAAATATTCTCCAATCATTGTATGAAGTATGGAGCCTGCTATAATTTATTTCAAATCCATATGGTCTGGTATGAGATATATCCTTAATTACGGCAGAATGAGGAATAATAAAACCATAATGGGATTGAATGCCGGCATAAACAAAAATTGAATCAGAATTACTGCCATTAAGTATAGAAGAATTTATTAAACATATGAATAATATACAGATAAGATTTCGCATAAGATCTTTTTTTAGGCTTCTAAACTATGATATAATAATTCGTTGCCGGTTAATGTTTAATATGTTAATGTCTCTTATATCTTAATCTTAGCTTTAAAGTTAAATAATTCTTTTAGTTTATATTCCAGTATCTTTTCAAGAGGATTAAAATGATATAAATTGTTTAAACCAAGAAACTCAACTGCATGCTCTATAATGCCAGTTTCCGGTAAATTAATCGATCTTTTCTGTTTTTCAAGAATGTACTTACCTGATTCAAGCATAGATTTTAAAGGGATCAGGCCAATCAGTTCTGAACCGGTCACTCTTGCCCCTCTGTGTTCTGCAGCGCGGCAAACATTTTCAAAAGCAAGATGAACGGGAGTAATATTTATATTCGTTAAGTTCATAGACACCTGTGCAATACCGTATTCTTCAGGTAACCAGCCAATAGCTTTTACGAATTTAAGTTTATAGGGATGATTTATTTTGGCCGGTGTTTGATCAAAATGTTGTTTCGCCTCATGGTCTTTGAGCATACCTTTTTCTCTTACATCAGCAGCAATAATTTTTGCCAGTTGTATATCATCATTGTCCAGGTTAACATTGAAAGCTACCAGAAGATCCCTGGCACCTACAGCAATAGCTCCGGCTTTTTTATTAAAACCGGTAGGCCCGAAATCAGGTTTCCACTCCGAATCAGACATCTTTGCAGCCAGGCCTTCATATTCACCGGTCCTGACAGATTCCAGTCTTTTTCTTTTCTCTGAAAATGAGGCATATTCATAACAATATACCGGTATCTTCAATTCTTCTCCAATTCTAGCCGAAAGATGCCTGGCATATTCTATCACTTCAACCATGCTTATACCTGACAACGGGACAAGGGGCAGAACATCAGTTGCACCAATCCGCGGATGAATACCCTTATGCCGTGACATATCAATTAGCGCAGAAGCCTTTTTTACTGCCCTGAATGCCGCTTCAAGCACTGCCGAAGGTTCTCCGGCAAAAGATATGACAGTCCGGTTAGCTGCCCAACCTGAATCTACATGAAGGACCCTGACAGATCCGACTGATTCAATCGCATCAATGATCTGCGTTATAACGGTCATATCCCGACCTTCGGAAAAATTAGGAATACATTCTAAAAGTTTCATTTTAATGATAATTGTAGAATGATATTAAAAAGTATCATCTCATAAGGGTCTGACTGAGGCAAAGATGAGGAAAAAAATCTTCTTTCACAGCAGATAGAGAGATCATTTTATTAATTATAGATTTTAATTAATGTCTATTATTTACTTCAGTATTAATCCCACAAAAGCTCCTAAATAATTACCCAAAGCATACCCCAGAATACCTATTATCAGACCGGACAAAACAACAGCTTTATTTTTAAGTGCAGCAGCAACAACAGGAACAAAAGGAGGTGACATAGATAATGCTACAGAAGTAATAATAAAATTATCTACATCTATTTTAAAAATCCAGGATAAAAAAGCATGAAGTAAAAGAGAGCCAAAAACAGCCAGGACCACATAAAGGAAAATAGACAGCAACATGGAAGATTGTTCGCGGGCAAACATTTCACCCAGATTTGCCATTGATGCTACTACGATACTAAAAATTAAAATAAGATACATTCCTGCCTGAAAAGTTTTTTTTATGGAATTTATTCGCGGAGATAAAGAAGCTACTATTGATAAGGTTGTTATTACAAGTATAGCAATTACTGTCTGGGAATTTTCAGGAAAAAGTAGAGACAAGCCTCCCCCTAACGCAAATATTAATACCGCAATTCCAATAGCTTTTAATAATGGTTTTAAAACAGGCTTTTCAAAAACACCTTCATATGACTCAAATTCTTCAATAACTTCTTTACTATGGTTTTTTAAATCTTCATTTTCACTATGGTCATACGGCCTGAGAAAAAGAAGAAAAAAACGCTGGGCAACTGTTAAAAGGAAAAGAAGGGCAAAAGCTCCCACGATCAAATCACTGGTATGCGTAAGTATGTATATATCCTCATCAACTTTAAACATGGTACTTATTGCTGCAAGATTAGGGGTCCCTCCTGAATAAACACCAGTTAGCATCCCTGCAATTTTCCAACCATCTGTCAAATGCTCTTTAAATATGTAATACCCTAAAAATACCATTATTAACATCGAAATAAGTCCCAAAATCAGGGAAATAAAAGTTGTTCTGGCCATTCGAACCCATTTTAATACATTTTCTGAAAATAAAATTAAAGGGATTGCCAAAGGAATAGTGATTGTAGTAAAAATGTTCTGAATTGCATATGAACCTTCCGGAAGGATATTTGAATTTCCCAGTATAAGACCGGCAATATAACATATAACAATTGATCCGATTTTTCTTATGATACTGATTTTTTTTCCAAGATAAATCACAATCAGAGGAAAACTAATGTAAAATAAAATTAAGAATATTTTACCTGTCATATTCGTGAATTTAGAGCTAAAAAAGTCCGGAAAAGTAAATAACAATTTTTAAAATTACAAATCCATCTCAAATACCTGATTTAAGAACAGGCTTATTCAACAGAGTAAAATTATAACAATAAATATTTTTATATTTAATTTGTTCTGCACTTAACAATATTAAAATTTCTGTTGTTATAGTTAAAGTGATTTATAAGTGTTTGAACAATTTCAATATTCCAACTTATGGACTTTCCATTATAAACATTAATTTTGTACTACTTTAAAACAACTTTACATTAATGGCACATAATCTTCTAAAAGGTAAAAAAGGTGTAATTTTTGGTGCATTGAACGATATGTCAATTGCATGGAAAGTAGCAGAAAAAGCATATGAAGAAGGTGCAATATTTACTTTAACCAATACACCTGTTGCCCTTAGGCTGGGCACGATATCCGAACTGGCAGAAAAGACGAATTCATTAATTATTCCTGCTGACGCGACAAATATTAAAGATATCCAAAAGGTTTTTAGTACTTCAATGGAACATTTGGGAGGCAGAGTTGATTTTGTACTTCATTCAATAGGGATGTCCCCTAATGTTAGAAAAGGAATACCGTATGATGACATCAATTATGATTATTTTCTTAAAACTCTGGATATATCAGCATTATCTTTTCACAAAGTTTTACAGACAGCAAGAAAGATGGATGCAATAAATGAATGGGGCTCAGTTATTGCATTAAGCTATGTGGCAGCTCAACGAACTTTATATGGTTATAATGATATGGCAGATGCAAAAGCATTACTTGAATCTATTGCAAGAAGTTTTGGATATATTTATGGCAGAGAAAAGAAAATAAGAATAAATACCATTTCACAGTCACCTACATACACTACCGCAGGAAGCGGAGTATCCGGCATTAATACACTGATTGATTTTACGGAAAGAATGTCTCCTTTGGGAAATGCCGATGCCGACGATTGTGCCGGATATTGTATAACTTTATTTTCTGATCTTACAAGAAAGGTGACAATGCAAAATTTATATCATGACGGCGGTTTCTCAAGTATGGGTATGAGCCTGAAAGCGATTACCCAATACAACAAAAGCTTTGATGAATGTAACTAAGATTTGAAAAAATATAATAATAAAAAAATAAGAGCTGGCAAAATGAAAAATATAATATTATTTCTAACACTTATTTTAATTTTAACATCCTGTAAGGAGAAAATGAAAACATCAACCGTCAACCCTTTGTTGGATAAGTTCAGCACACAATTTGAAGTACCTCCCTTTGATCTGATAAAGAATGAGCATTTTATACCAGCCGTTGAAGAAGCAATAAAAATGCATATGGCTGAAATAGACGCTATAATCGAGAATTCGGATGAACCCGATTTTCAGAATACTATTGTTGCCCTGGAAAGAAGTGGAGATGCTCTTGGAAAAGTCATGGCAATTTTCGGAAACCTGAACAGTTCCCATACAAATGATGAATTACAGGAAATTGCCAAAACAGTAATCCCCGAACAAACAAAACATTTAGATGCCATCCGCCTGAATGAAGAACTTTTTACAAAAATAAAAAATGTGTATCTCAACAAGGATAAGTTTAACCTGGATAAAGAAGATGTAAAATTACTGGAAGAAACCTATGTAATGTTTGTCAGAGGCGGTGCAAATCTCCCTGATGATATGAAAGTCCGTTTCAGGGAAATCAATGAGGAATTATCTTTGTTGTCATTGAAATTCAGTCAGAACATTCTCAGTGAAACAAACAATTTCAAACTAATTGTTGAAAATGAAAATGATCTGGAAGGTTTGCCTCAACCTCTTAAAGAAACTGCTTCAAAATCGGCAGAAGCTGCAGGTATGCCGGGAAAATGGATTTTTACAGTTCACAAACCAAGCCTTATACCATTTATAACTTATGCCGAAAACCGAAATCTGCGTGAAAAATTATTCAAGGCATATATAAATTTAGGGGATAATGCTAATGAATTTGATAATAATGCAATCATTGAGAAGATGATAGCTTTAAGAGCTGAAAGAGCAAAAATGCTAGGTTATGATACCCATGCAGATTATATACTTGAGAGAAATATGTCCAAAACACCGGAAAAAGTATATGATTTTCTGGACCAGATATGGAAACCGGCTTTAAAAGTTGCCAAAGCTGAAGCCGGGCAATTGCAGGCGATGATTTATTCCTCCGGAGAGAACTTTAAACTTGGACCATGGGACTGGTGGTTTTATTCAGAAAAAGTAAGAAAAGACAAATATGATATTGATGAGGAAACCCTTCGTGAATATTTTGTTCTTGAAAATGTTCGTGATGGCGCATTTGAAGTAGCTAAAAGACTTTTTGGACTTTCATTTGAACAGAGAAATGATATTCCCAAATATCATCCCGATGTTCAGGTATTTGAAGTCAAAGACAGCTATGGGGCCCATATGGGAGTCTTATATATGGACTTCTTTCCCCGTGAAAGCAAAAGATCAGGCGCATGGATGAGTGAATACAGGGGACAAAAAATTCTTAATGGTAATAATATCCGTCCTGTTGTAACTACCAATTTTAATTTCTCAGTCCCAACTGCCGGTAAACCTGCACTTTTATCTTATGAAGAGGCTGAAACATTATTCCATGAATTCGGTCATGCATTGCACGGATTACTTTCACAATGTAAGTATGAGAGTTTATCGGGAACTTCAGTACCACGGGATTTTGTTGAACTCCCTTCACAGATTATGGAAAACTGGGCTTCAGAACCGGAGGTAATGAAAATGTATGCAAAACATTATCAAACAGGTGCTGTAATACCTGATGATATTCTTGAGAAACTAAATAAAAGCCAATACTTCAACCAGGGTTTCATAACAGTTGAATATATGGCTGCTTCGTATCTGGACATGGATTATCATACTTTGCATTATCCTGTAAACATAAATGTAGCTGATTTTGAAAAACAAGCTCTTAACAAAATTGGACTTATACCTGAAATTGTTGTTAGATATAGAAGTACTTTTTTTAACCATATCTTTGCAAGCGGATATTCAGCCGGATATTACAGCTATATTTGGGCAGAGGTGCTTGATTCAGATGCTTTTCAGGCATTCAAAGAAACAAGCCTTTTTGATCAGAAGACTTCTAAAGCTTTTAAAACTAATATTCTTGAAAAAGGAGGAACAGAGGATCCAATGCAATTATATATCAAATTCAGGGGAAAAGAACCTGAGATAAGCTCACTTCTTAAAAAAAGAGGATTATTATAATTTAAGGAGAAACTATTTTAATAATATCAATGAAATCTTTATTTATTTCTGCATTATCTCAACTCCTGCTGATATCAGTTTCCTACTCCCAGACATTTGTTATTGAATTCAATCTGAAGAATAACGATAAATTCAAATCCGATTTTGCGATAGAAACTACAATGAAACAAACTGTTATGGGCATTGATCAAAGCATCAATATGAAAATGGAAATGAGTTTCAATCAGCAAGTTTATGACAAAAAAGCCGGGGAAATCTATAATATTACTACCGAATATAAAAGGATGCATCTTAATATTGACTATGCTTTTGATAAAGTGGAAATGGATACAGACAGGCACAGCCCCACGGATACACTCAGTATTATGATGAAAGAGCTTATGAATAAACCTTTTACATTATACTTGAATAAAAGGGGGAAAATATCAGAGATATATGGATTTGAAAAGTATATTACAGAAATAAGTGAGAGGAATAATCAAGATCCAAGTGAACATACCGCTCTTTCAGAAGAATTGAAAAATATAATGGGAGAAGAATTAATAAAACAAAATTTTACTTATTTTTTTGGCATGTATCCGGAGTTCCCGGTAAAAATAAATGAACCGTGGACTATTACTTATCCTGTGGAACAGTCAGGAATAAAAGTATTTTTTAATGGCAGGGGAACTTTAGTAGAAGTAACATCCAGAACATTTTTGATAAGAATAGACGGGATCATTGAAACTCTTACAAACGAAAATGAAATTAATGGTCAAATGTTTTCTCTTTCCGGCAAACAAGTTTCCGAGATCCTTATTGACAGAAGAAATGGATGGCCAATAAAAAGCACTGTAAATCAGGAAATATCAGGAATATTAAAACTCATTGAAATATCGGGTGATAATGAAAATATGGATATACCTGTAAATATAAAAATGCGGATGCATATGAATTCCATTAAACAATAGCCGGAATAAACCACGGGAAGGCAAATCTTTATGAAATCATAAATTGACCGAAAGATTGATAAATAAAATTTTAGATTTAATTATAAAAAACAGGAAATGAAGAAAAAAGATTTATTAAAAGATGTTATACAGCATATTGACATCAAATCATTTGACGCGCGGCCAATTATTGACTCAATGAGGGATATGTCATTTTCTTCGAGAGAAACAGCATATGCTGCGGACATACTCGACAAAATGATCAATGATGAGAAATGTACCATAATATTAACTATTGCCGGAAGTACAAGTGCAGGAGGTTGTATGCAGATCTATTCAGATATGATAAAATATAACATGGTTGATGCTGTAGTTGCAACCGGGGCGTCAATAGTGGATATGGATTTTTTTGAAGCCCTTGGTTTCAAACATTATAAAGGAACAGCATTTATTGATGATAAACAACTAAGGAACCTTTACGTCGACAGAATTTATGATACTTACATTGATGAAGAAGAACTTCAGGTATGCGATGATACAATTAAAAAAATTGCTGATTCACTTGAACCCCGCCCATACTCAAGCAGAGAATTTATAAAAGAAATGGGAAAATATCTTCAAAAGAATGCAAAAAAAACAGATTCATTGGTCCAACTGGCCTGTGAAAAAAATGTGCCTGTATTTTGTCCTGCTTTTAGTGACTGCTCTGCCGGTTTTGGACTTGTAAAACATCAATGGGAAAATCCGGAAAAACATGTTTCCATTGATTCTGTAAAGGACTTTCTTGAGCTTACAAAGATAAAAATGGAAGCCAAAACTACCGGGTTATTTATGATTGGAGGCGGTGTCCCAAAAAACTTTGCACAGGATATCGTTGTTTGTTCTGAAGTATTGGGTGTTGAAACTCCCATGCATAAATATGCTGTACAAATAACTGTTGCTGATGTTCGTGACGGTGCATGCTCAAGTTCAACCCTGAAAGAAGCATCTTCATGGGGAAAAGTTGACACCATATATGAGCAGATGGTTTATGCAGAAGCTACCACAGTCCTTCCGCTTATCACAAGTTATAATTATCATAAAGGAGATTGGAAAAAAAGGAAACAATTTGCCTGGAATAAAATATTTGAAAAATTTTAATATCTTCGCATTTTTAATTTTAAATTCATAAGTTATGAAGAGAGCAATTCTAATTGGACTTATTGCAATAACAATAAGTTTCGCCAATCTTAACGCACAGGCTTATCATACATCCGTAGGATTAAGAGCAGGACTTTCAACAGGAATTACTTTAAAACATTTTCTCGCCACATCCGATGCTATTGAAGGGATCCTTGCCACACGATGGGGAGGCTTCAATATTACAGGATTATATGAAAGGCATGGAAGAGCTTTTGATACGGATAACTTATATTATTTTTATGGCGGAGGTGCACACCTGGGAGTATGGAGGGGAAAAAGAAGCCATCCCTGGTTTACCGATGATGACACATATACTGTAATAGGGATTGACGGTATAATTGGCCTTGAATATGTTTTCCAGGAGATACCATTTAATATTTCAATCGACTGGAAGCCGGGCATAAATCTTGTGGGTTATACCGGTTTCTGGGGGGATGAATTAGCGCTTTCCTTCAGATATACCTTCTAATCCATCTTATTTTTATTCCACAATCCAGGCATTTGTATACAACATGTTTTAACAGGATAGTGTAGTAATAGCATCAACTAATCCCCTTAAAAATTCAAGCCATGATTAAAAAGAATTATATTGCAGGGGTACTGAGCATTATATTTAGCATTATTATGTTTAATAGTTGTTCAATTACAAATAAAATATATTCTGAAAATGATATAGTTTACTCTACAAGAAGATATGAACTGAATTACTATGCGGGAAAAAATTGGGATCGCAGGTCTCCTCTCTCCTATCTCGACCAATTTATTGTCAAAGAAGTTAACTCTAAAAACGAAGTTAAATATACGGCTTATGATGTCCTGCATTTAACTGCAAACAGTTTCAAATTAGAAGAAATTGTTATCTTTATTATTGATAATGAACCATATAACATGCTTATTGACAGAATTGAGCTGGAAAACTCCAGAAACATCTCAGAAAGCAGAAGTAATATTTTAAATTCTGATTCTGTAAATATTTCTGTAATTACAGACTACTCAGAATCTAATAGTAAGATAATAAAATTCATATATAAGATACCTGATCCAATTATTGAGAAAATCAAACAATCACATGAATTTTCTCTTCGTTATTATTCCGGACCAAATATGATAACAATAAAACCTAAGAAAAAAAGTATTAAAATGTTAAAACGACTTATTGATTTAACATAAAATATTTTTTAATAAATAATTATATTTCAAGCGAAAGAGTTCTTTTATTCAATAAATCTTAAATTAAAGAGACCGTTTTGTGTGATCATTTGGCTGATAGCTTCCAGGCGGAGTCCGGAAGCTGATGGCCAGACGATTCCAACCATTAATAGCTATAATTGCCATCGTAAGGGCTATAATTTCTTTTTCACTGAAATGATTTCGAGTTGCCTGATACAATTCATCAGAAACTTCATTTTGTGAAATTAATGTCAGAGCTTCAGTCCAGGCTAAAGCTGCCCGTTCTCTTTCACTATAAAACGGAGTTTCCCGCCATGCACTGAGAGCATAAAGCCTTTGCTCACTCTCACCCGCTAAACGGGCATCCCTGGTATGCATATCCAGACAAAAAGCACAACCATTAATTTGTGATGCCCTCGTTTTAACCAGTTCATACAATGAGCGTTCCAATCCTGAGCCGGCGACATACTTTTCAAGTTCAAGCATAGATTTTAATGCGTCAGGACTAACATTTGCATAATTTAATCTCTCTTTCATAACTTCTGTTTTTAATATTGTTTTTATAAAAAACCAATTAAGATAATGAAGCAGGTAATTAATACTTCTCCATTACAGTATCCGATTTAACAATGATTGCACCTGCTTTTTTCATTTCATCCAAAGCAGCGGGGACATCTTCCGGATGTTCATATAATCCCTGCGCCGCATCTACAATTAAAAAAGTCTTAAACCCCTGGCGTAAGGACTCAAGCACCGTTTGCTTCACACAATATTCAATAACAAGACCTGTGACAAAAACCTCATCAACCTCATTATTTCTTAAATAGTCACCAAGGTTTTCATTATCTGCTTCAAAAGCTGAATATCCATCATCCTTGTCATTAGTGCCCTTTAAAAAAACTTTATTGATCTTATCTGCATTGAGATCAGGATGAAACTCAGCTCCCTTTGTATTACGCACACAATGCAAAGGCCACTTCTTAAAATGAACTGTTTTAGCGGGATGCCAATCTTTGGAAGCAAGTACATAATCAAATTTATTCATTAATTTATTGATCACAGGAACAATCCGGTCCCCGTCAGGGGCCGGTAAAGCGCCGCCAGGACAAAAATCATTTTGCAAATCAACTATTAGCAATGCTTTCATTTAATTTCTCCTTTTTTATATTTATTAATTTATTTCTCAAATTCATCAGGCTTTCAGTTATACCCACCCTGTATATATGTGGAAACTCAAAACGTTTATGCTCATCCGGCAATTGCGAAATTCTGAATTTTCTATAATCAGAAATCTCAGAAATGCTTTTCCTGTTGGTAATAATCTTTCCTTTTTCTATAACTTTTACCAAAAGGCTTTCATTTTTTAAGCCTTTTACTGATGTGTTTTTTTCCGGATGCTGGGGATGAAAAATAGTATGAACCTCCTTCACATTTTCATTTTCAAGTGCAATAGCATCAACAAAAAATTTGTTATTTCCATTAAAATAGCGTAAAACTTTTTTTTCACCGGGCAATGTAACTTTAATCGGATCTTCAGATAGTTTAAGAGTTGGCCTTTTATCTATGAGACTTAATTTATACACACCATCCAACGCAGCATCGCTTTTTCCTGTTGCCACACTTGTACCTACACCAAACCAGTCGATTGGGGCCTTCTGATCTATCAGGCTCCTTATAATATATTCATCCAGTTGATTTGTGGCAACTATTTTAACATAAAATAATCCGGCCTCATCCAATAATTTCCTGGCCTGTTTTGAGAGATATGAAAGATCGCCACTATCAAGTCTAATGGCTAAAAGCCTGTAACCCACTTTTTCCATCTCTTTTGCAACGGTAATAGCGTTAGGTACTCCGCTTTTTAAAGTATCATAGGTATCCACCAGTAAAATGCAGTTTCCGGGATGTGTTTTAGCATAATCCCTGAAAGCTTCAAGCTCATCCTCAAAACTCTGAATCCATGAATGGGCCATTGTACCCGATGATTTCAGTTCATTTAGATAAGCACTGTAAATATTTGAAGTACTATCCATTCCCCCAACAATAGAAGCCCTGCTTGCAGCAATTGCAGCCCAGCCTTGTGCCCGGCGCATCCCAAATTCCATTAACAGACGGTCACCGGCAGAATACCTGATACGGTTTGCTTTAGTTGCTATAAGTGATTGAAAATTCAATACATTTAAAAGAAGAGTTTCAATAAGCTGGGTTTCAATAATTTTTCCTTCTACCCGTAAAACCGGCTCATTAGGAAATACAATCTCCCCTTCATTAACTGAATAAATGTTACCATTGAACTGAAATGTTTTCAAATATTCAAGAAAATCATTTTTAAATCCGATTTTATATAAATAATCTATCGATTCTTTATCGAACTTAAAATCCAAAAGCATATCCGAAAGATCCTGAAGTCCGGTGAAAACCGTAAAACCTGAGCCAAAAGGATTTTTACGGAAGAAATAATCAAAATTGGCTGTTAATTCCTGCTTTCCGGAAATTAAGTAACCTTCGGCCATTGTCAATTCATAATGGTCGGTAAACAATCCTATATTATTTTTTGTAATACGCATTTTTCAAAACTCTTATCCCATTTCATCCAAAGCTAGTGCGGAATGTGCCATTGCAGCTCCTGAACGCATTTCAGCAGCTACCCAGATGGCTTCCATAATTTCAGCTTTACTTGCACCAATACGTATTGCCTGCCTGGTATGGGAACGAATACAATAAGGGCATTGAGTGACATGTGCCACAGCAACAGCAATCAATTGCTTTGTCTTTTCAGAAAGCTCACCTTCTTTAAAAACAGTTTTACTGAAATGACTCCATGCTTCCATTACTTCCGGTGCCAATGCGGTTCTTTTATCAGACAATTCTTTAGTGGCTTTTGGATACATTCTCTCTTCCATGATGAAAATTTTTAAATAATTTAATAACTTAAAACTCCTCTTTAACAATAAACTCATCTTTCACACCCAATTGATGCAAATAATCAACAATAACCTCCATCATCGGATCGGGGCCACATATATATACATACTTATTTACATCATCAAGGTGTTGTTTTATAAAATCACGACTAATTAAACCATAAGCATAAACATCAGTTTTTTCATCAGAAAGAATATTAATGAAATTTTCACCGAGGATATTCCTGAATTCATCTTTATTGATAATGTCTGCACTGGTTTTGTTAGCAAAAATTAGTTTGCTGCTCCCTATTTCATTTCTTTTATGTAAAAGCCTGAAAATCGAAATAAAAGGGGTGATCCCTGCCCCGCCGGCAACAAATAAGCCATCACCTTTATAAGCGATGGTACCAAAAGGCTCGCCTGCTATCAACTCATCATTTACTTTAAGATTAAGCAATTCATTAGTTACACCTTTATCCTGAGGATAAATTTTGATGGTAAATTCCAGGAAATTATCTTCAGGCAGACAGGTAAAAGTAAAAGGCCTGAACTCAGTCTCCCAACCCTGCTTATTTATTGCAATATCAACAGCCTGACCGGGTTTAAAAGAAAAATTTGAAGGCTTTTCTAATCTGATTCTTAATACGTCATGAGTGACTTTTTCTACTGATTGGACTTTTAATTTTTGCTGTTTCATAGTCTTTTATTATTTGTTATCAATAAAACCAATTATTTTTTCAATTAAGTCTTCTACTTTAAAACCACCTATCTGACTAACTATTTCAAGTGTGGCGATCTCCTTCATTGAATTAAAAACAGAAGGATCATTCAATCTTTCATATTCGGAAGAAAGATTAAGCATAAAATCTTTTAATGAAGGATACTTTTCAATCAAACCGGCTATAAGTGTTGCTGATGTTATCCCATATTTATTATTAACACTCTGACGGGATGATTTTTCCGAAGATTTTTCCGAAAATTTCGGAATGGCTGACTTATTCCAGTTTAATAGCCTGTTACTTCCCGTAAGGCTTCGTATATGGGAAACTTCCTGCATAGATTCAAGCGTTCCCCTGTAGTTCCCTTTTTCATCACGTACGGCAACGAATGTAATATATATAAATTTATCACCTTTGTCAAGCCAAAATTCAGCCATATCCTGTTCCCCATTCCTAAAAGCATTGATTATACCTTCCACTTTATCCAAACTTTGCACATTTCGGCCTATAACACCCGCACTTCTGGGGAAAATCCTGTGAGTGGTATCAGTGTAAAATCTTACTTCATCATTTTCATCCACAAAGGATAAATCTGCAGGCATATGTTTATATATCAGGTTTATCTGCTCCAGTGTTAAACGTCCGGTAGTAACATCAAGCAAAGCGTTCGGCATACCTGTGTTTGAAATTCCATGTTTTTCAAATACCGCCATTAAATCGTGATACAAATTGTTTTCGATTGTCTCCGTTATTTTTGCTTTTTCTGTGCCCGATGCATTAGTAGAACCTTTATATGGAGGAGGATTATCAATTAAACAATAACCAATTTCATCATCACTTATACGCATTGCAACAAACTCTTCGTCACTCAGCAACTTCAAAGAGGTTGGATAAAGAATATCGCTTTCTTTTGAAAGAATGTCTCGAACAAGATAAATAACACGTTCCTGGGTCTCCAGAAACTTTTGATCTTCATCAGCCTGAAGCAATTCATATGATTCTTTAATTGCATCACGAACCCTGTCATCAAAAGTCCACATGATTTTCGAAGGCCTGTCGAAACCTTTTCTTTCCAATGCTGAAAAGAGTTGATGCTGCTTGCGGCTGAAATGAATGTTTATCTGCCTGAGCTGATCATATAATTCAAGCCATTCATTTTTAATAAACTTTCCTTTGAGTTTTAACTCCATTTTTAAAATTATTCTATGAATGGCAGCAGCTTCATTTGCATAGGTTTGAATAGGGTGACCGGATGGCAGTTCAAGCTTTTTTACTTCGAGTACATCTTTAAAAACATCAAGAATGTCATCCATACCTTCAACCATCATTTCATCAGTAATACCGGCATTAAATAAATATTGCTCTCCAAATGCAAATTCCTCTGCAGTTATATGATCAAAAGTCTCATTAACTATTTTCCTGGCCTCCAAATGTGTAAGTTCTTTATTAAAAATTTTAAGTTTTATATCAAGTATCCTCTGTATACGCGCATCATCAAGCGTCAGATATTTATTCATTTCAACAGGCTTATCACCCGTGGATATATTTTCATTTTTCTTCATATCATTTATAATTTTAAATTAAGCTTTCAAGAATGAGATTCCACTGTGGAAATCTTTAGATAATTCAAGTAAAGTGGTATTTTCAAACATTTTTTTCAGTTCTTCCCTTATTGTCTTAAATTGTTTATGAATTACACACGGACGGACTTCATTACATTGATGAAAACCTAAGCCACAATTCATATAAAAATCATTCTTTCCAATTGCATCCACCACCATACTTAGGTTTAATGTTTTAATACGCCTTTTATCAATTGAAAAACCTCCGTTTGGACCTTTTTCAGAAACAATGATCTGAGATCGTACAAGTTGTTGCAATATTTTTGAAGTATAAGCTTCAGGTGAATTTATTTCCCTGGCAAGTTCCTTCAGACTTGTTTTTCTCCCCTGAATTGACTGCGATACAATGTATACCGAAGCCTTTATGCCATATTCACATGCTTTTGAAAACATCAATTAATAAGATTAACTATAGATATAACAATTTAAAAAGAATAATGGATGTATTTATCCACTATTTTTTTAATAATTATAAAAAAATGGAACAATCTTCAGAAATATATTGGAAATACTCAGTATTAATTTTTTATATTCATTAGTTTTCTATTTTCAAGAGTATTTAACTATTTTTGTTAAATTTCTTCTTTAATTAATAAAATTTCATTTAATTTGGGATATTATTTTTAATTAGACTAAATTATGGCTTATGGCAGCAGATACTACCAGGGAAACCGTAAAAGTCATTTTAACCAATTACCTTGAAAAGAAAGGTCACCGAAAGACACCGGAACGGTATGCTATTCTTGATGAAATTTATTCACGGGAAGGACATTTTGATATAGAATCACTGTATATTTTCATGAAAAATAAAAATTATCGGGTTAGCCGGGCAACATTATATAATACAATTGATCTGCTACTCGAGTGTAATCTGGTTATAAAGCATCAGTTTGGTAAAAATATTGCGCAGTTTGAAAAAGCATATAGATGTATTCAACACGATCATCTAATTGATTTGGATACCGGAAAGGTAATTGAATTTTGCGATCCCAGAATTAATGAGATTATAAAAACTGCATGCGAATTAAATAATTTCACTCCTTCCCATCATTCCCTCTACATTTATGGAAGGTCTAAAGAAGAAAAATAAACCACTTTTTGTTTAGATAATGGATCTTCTGATTGCAATTAATAACATAAATAAAATATTTTAAAGTGAAGACAATAATTCAATTTTTCGAATATTATTCTGAGAAATATGCATCAAATCCAATGATGTATGAAAAAATTAGTGATCGTTTTGAACCGGCCACTTACAAAGAAATTAAAGAAAATGTTTATTATTTCGCTTGTGGCCTGCTAAGTTTAGGGTTAAAAAAAGGTGATCGCGTTTCACTAATTTCAGAGGGAAGAAATTCATGGGTCATTTCAGAATTAGGGATTTTATATGCAGGAGGAATAAATGTGCCTTTATCAGTAAAAATATTGGATAGTAGTGATCTGAATTTCAGGATAAATCACTCCGAATCACGATTTGTTATTGTTTCTGAAGGACAGGCCAGAAAAATTGAAAACATTAAAAACGATTTATCTGCTGTTGAAAAATATATTTATTTGGATCCCAGGAATAATTATGAAGCTAATGATATTTATTATGGAAGTGTTCTGGAAGCAGGTAAAAAATATTTTAAAGAAAACCAGGACGCATTTATTAAAACTTATCAGTCAATTGAAGCGGATGATGTTGCCAATATTTGCTATACTTCCGGGACAACTGCTGATCCGAAAGGTATAATGCTCAGTCACAGGAACTATACGGCTAATGTTGAACAATCCCTGTCTCTGATGAATATACCATCCTGGTACACTACACTGCTTATTCTGCCCTGGGATCATTCATTTGCCCATACAGCAGGTATTTATGCCGTTATCGCTTCAGGGGCAAGTATGGCATCTGTTCAGGGTGGTAAAAATCCAATGGAAACATTAAAAAATATTCCTATTAATATTAAAGAAGTTAAACCTAACTTTCTGCTTAGTGTACCTGCACTGGCAAAAAATTTCAGGAAAAATGTCGAAAAAGGAATACGGGAAAAGGGGCCAATTGTTGAAAAGCTTTTTAAACATGCATTGAAAGTTGCATATTTTTATAATGGTTTAGGATTTGATCGGGGAAAAGGATGGAAAATTCTGTTAAAACCTTATCTTAAATTGTTTGATATTATCTTATTTAAAAAGGTCCGACAGGGCTTTGGCGGAAACCTGAAATTTTTCATTGGCGGAGGGGCTTTATTGGACATCGAACTTCAACGTTTTTTCTATGCCATAGGAATTCCCATGTTTCAAGGTTATGGCCTTTCAGAATCATCTCCCGTAATCAGCTCAAATGCTGAACATATGCATAAACTCGGATCCTCAGGATTTCTTGTAAAAAACCTGGAAATAAAAATATGTAATGATGAGGGAGAAACACTTCCAACAGGTGAAAAAGGAGAAATTGTAGTAAAAGGAGAAAATGTTATGCTCGGCTATTGGAGAAATGAAAAAGCAACACAAGAAACAATAAAAGATGGCTGGTTATATACAGGTGATCTTGGATATCTTGACAATGACGGGTTCCTTTATGTCCTTGGCAGATATAAAAGCCTCTTGATTTCAGATGACGGGGAAAAATACAGTCCTGAAGGAATTGAAGAAGCATTTACCGAACAATCGAAATATATTGACCAGGTTATGCTGTATAACGACCAAAAACCATTTACAGTTGTTCTTCTTCATCCTAACAAGGAAGCTATTTCAAAGTTTCTAAAAAGCAATGGATTTGACCCTAACAGCGATACAGGAAAATTTGAGGCACTTAAATGTATTGAAAGAGAACTTTTTGAATATCGAAATGACGGAAAGTTCTCCGATATGTTCCCACATCGATGGCTGCCAACTTCTGTCGGAATTCTTTCACAGCCTTTTACCGAAGAAAATCGTATGATGAACTCTACAATGAAAATGGTCAGAGGTGTTATTACCGAACATTATAATGATCTTATTGAATATCTTTACACTCCTGAAGGAAAAAACATTACCAATAAAAGAAATCTTGAAGAAATAAACAAAATATTAGGGTAATTACAACATAATTCAATTAAGGGCCTGGAATAACAATAGATAATATTGTGCTTAAATCCTTTCAAAGAAACAGGAATGCATTATAAACACCTGTTTTATCCATATTTTTGTAAAATTTATCCGTTTTAAGATATGAATCGATCAGATCTTCTGTACAAAATACTAAATGAACGAATACTTGTACTTGACGGGGCCATGGGGACCACTATTCAGGCCCTGGGGCTGTCTGAGAAAGATTTCAGGGGAGAACGCTTCAATGACTTTCCATATCCTCTGCTTGGAAATAATGATCTGTTATCTATTACCAAACCTGAAATAATTGAAAAAATACATAATAGTTTTCTGGAAGCGGGAGCAGACATTATTGAAACAAATACTTTCAATGCCAACAGGATATCTCAGGCTGATTATCATCTTGAAGATCTCGTTTATGAAATAAATTTTGCTGCAGCCCGGATTGCTTCAAAAGCTGCTGCATATTATACTGAAAAGGATCATGACAAGCCAAGATTTGTAGCCGGATCAGTCGGGCCAACAAATAAAACAGCATCTATATCACCTGATGTAAATAATCCGGGGTACAGAGCTGTTACTTTCGATTTTCTTAATGAAATTTATTATGAACAAATAATTGGACTTATTGAGGGAGGCGTAGATATAATCCTTTTAGAAACAATCTTTGATACATTAAATGCCAAAGCAGCTCTTTTTGCAATTGAACAATTAAACAAAGAAAAGAATTTCCAGATTCCTGTAATGGTAAGTGCAACTATCTCGGATGCAAGTGGAAGAACGTTGTCGGGGCAAACAATGGAAGCTTTTATTAACTCTGTTTCACACGTCAAACTATTATCACTGGGTTTAAATTGCTCTTTAGGCTCTAAAGAATTACGTCCATTTCTTGCAGAAATCGCCCCTAAAATTCCTTTCAATGTAAGTGCCCATCCAAATGCCGGCTTACCGGATCAATTTGGAAATTATACAGAAACACCGGAAGAAATGGCAACTTTTATAAAAGATTATCTTCAGGGAAATTATGTAAATATTATAGGTGGCTGCTGCGGAACTACACCAAAACATATAGAAAAAATTGCCGGGCTCGTAAAACAATATCCTGTAAGGAAGTTTGATGATGATAAACATAAACTTAAACTTAGCGGTCTTGAACCATTAACAGTATATGACGGAAGTAACTTTATAAACATTGGTGAGCGTACAAATGTAAGTGGTTCTAAAAAATTTGCCCGCCTTATCCGCGAAAAAAAATATGAAGAAGCTCTGTCAATAGCAAGGGAACAAGTAGAAAATGGCGCCCAAATAATTGATGTTTGTTTAGATGACGCAATGCTGGACGTGGAAAAAGAAATGACAAACTTCCTGAATTTGATAATGTCGGAACCTGAAATTTCACGTGTCCCAATTATGATCGATTCATCAAAATGGAATGTAATAGAAGCCGGATTAAAATGTCTGCAGGGGAAAGCAATTGTAAATTCACTAAGTCTAAAGGAAGGAGAAAAAGTCTTTGTTGAACAGGCCGAAAAAGTGAAAAATTATGGCGCTGCTGTTGTTGTAATGGCATTTGATGAGCAGGGGCAGGCAGATACTTTTGAAAAAAAAATTAATATATGTAGAAGGGCATACGATATTCTTACCAATAAGGCCGGCTTTCCCCCGGAAGATATAATTTTCGACCCCAATATTCTTACAATCGCAACAGGTATTGAAGAACATGATAATTACGCTGTTGACTTTATTGAAGCTGTAAAATGGATTAAAAAAAATCTTCCATATGCTAAAGTAAGCGGAGGTATCAGCAATCTTTCATTCTCTTTCAGAGGAAATGACAAAGTTAGAGAAGCTATGCATTCTGTCTTTTTATACCATGCTATTAAAGCCGGTCTTGATATGGGGATTGTAAACCCTTCAATGTTGCAGGTATATGATGAGATACCTGAAGACCTTCTAATTCTAACCGAAAATGTTGTCCTTAATAAAAATAAAAATGCTTCGGAAAAATTAATATCATATGCTGAAAAAAATCAGGATAAAGTAAAATTAATTGAATCAGCTCAGCTCGACTGGCGAAATAATTCAGTAGAAGAGCGGATACTTTATTCGTTACTTAAAGGTATTGGAGATTATATTGCTTTTGATATGGAAGAAGCACATAAAAAATATGGTCTTGCACTTAAAGTAATTGAAGGACCATTGATGAATGCAATGAACCATATTGGAGATCTGTTCGGAGAAGGTAAAATGTTCCTTCCGCAGGTAGTTAAGTCAGCACGAGTTATGAAAAAGGCAGTAGCCGTATTACAGCCATATATTGAAAAAGAAAAAACAATTTTAGGTGCACGTGAT
>CAZLXM010000033.1:0-37929 GCA_964563105.1 uncultured Bacteroidaceae bacterium | reverse complement strand
CTAATCCAGAATATTTTCAAAAAACTTCGAATCCGCGGGAATACCGAACAAAGGGTCGGTCAGTTGCCGAACGACATCGACTGGCCGATCGGTCCAAATCGATCCTCATTGATCGTCATTCCAAACGGTCAGGTCGCACAGTTCCCACCTGCTCCAGACCTGATCATGGGTACTGGATCCATAGTGGCCGTCACAGTAGATGAAGTTGGCCTTGCCGGAGTGGAAAACAGAAAAATTGAAGTTGAAAACAAAATAAAAGCCGAGCTGAAGTTAGCAGGCAAAATAAGTCCGCATATCAGGCTTATGGAAATCATTAGAGGCAAAAATGTTTCCCTGTAATTTGATATTTTATTTTGTTTTAATGAAAGTATCCTTGCTAAGAACATTATCAGGGCCAGCTTTGCAAAATCTGAAGGCTGAATGGTAAAACCTGTCCCGGGAACAGTTATCCACCTTTTTGCCTGATTTATAGATTCTCCTGTAAAAATGGTTATAACCAGCAAGGGGACAGCAATGTAAAGGAAAATCCGGGATAAACGTGAGTAGAAACGGTAAGGGATCAAATGCACAAGAATAATAATAAAAATCCCTATCAATAACAGAATAAACTGTTTTGCCAGATAATAAAAGGTATTCCCGTCCTTTTTTGCAAAAGCAAGGGAACCTGAAGCAGAATAAACTGCTAATAAGGATATTATTGATAATAATAATATTACCATCCAAATTACCTTATCACCTTTTATATATTTTTTAATCTCCATAAATTTTATAATTCTCTCACTGACTCTTTGAATTGTCGCCCTCTGTCTTCATAATTTTCAAATAAATCAAAGCTGGCACAAGCGGGGGATAATAATACTGTATCTCCGTCAATACCCTGATAGTAGGCTTTCCTGACAGCATCGTGCATATTTGTGGCCTCAATAATAACAGGTATTATTCCGTCAAATGCATCCAGCAGCTTACTATTATCTTTACCAAGACATATCAGGGCTTTTACTTTATTTTTAACTAGAGGTTTTAATGGATTGTAATCATTTCCCTTATCAGTCCCCCCGGCTATCCATATTATCGGATTTGTAATACTTTCAAGGGCATACCAGGCTGAATTCACATTAGTTGCTTTACTATCGTTTATAAATTCAATTCCATGTACACGTAAAACAGGTTCCAGTCGGTGTTCAACTCCCTGAAAATCCATAAGAGCTTCACGAATAATATCCTTACGTATTTTCAATACATTCCCGGCTATTCCCGCAGCCATACTATTATAGGTATTATGCTTCCCCCGGAGGGCAAGATCATTCATGCTCATGGAAAAGTCAACATCATCAAATTCTATTTTCATTATATCTTCTTCATCGATCCAGGCAACATCTTTATCTTTCTTCCTAAATGCATAAGGAAGCTGTTTTACTTTTGTAACTATTTTTTCAAGTTCTTTAATTGTGATCTGATCGTCTGAACAAAAAACAAAAAACTCATCTTCTGTAAGATTCTGTGTAATCCTAAATTTTGAGTCAACGTAATTCTGTAAATTATAATCATATCTGTCAAGATGATCGGGTGTAATATTTAACAGTATAGCAATGTCGGCTTTAAATTCATACATCCCCTCTAACTGGAAACTGCTTAACTCCAAAACATAAAAGTCATAGTTTTCTGTAGCAACCTGTAAAGCAAAGCTTTTACCTATATTGCCTGCCATTCCGGCATTCATTCCGGCTTTTCGTAACATATGATGGATAAGGGAAGCTGTAGTGGTTTTTCCATTACTTCCGGTAATGCAAATTTTTTTAGCTTTGGTGTAACGGCCTGCAAATTCTATTTCTGATATTAAATGAATTTTTCTTTTCCTTATAAGCTGAATGATCTGCGAATTGTCAGAAATTCCGGGACTTTTAATTATCTCATCGGCATTAAGGATCAATTTTTCAGTGTGTTTTCCTTCTTCAAATGAAATTTCATTTTCAATAAGTATTTCTTTATAGCGCGATTTTATTTTGCCATTATCGCTAACAAAAACTTCATATCCGAACTTCGCGGCCAGGATGGCCGAACCAACACCACTTTCACCTGCCCCTAAAATTACTATTCTTTTTTTCTGATCCATTTAGTTATAAATTTAAATACCTGATTATCTAACTTTTAACGTTACAACTGTTATCACAGCGAGTAAAATTCCAATAATCCAAAACCTTGTTACAATTTTCGGTTCGGGAAAGCCTAACATTTGATAATGATGATGTAAAGGGGCCATTTTAAAAATACGTTTACCTTCCCCGGTTTTCTTTCTGGTGTATTTGAAATAACTTACCTGCATTACCACTGACAGGCTTTCGATGAAAAAAACCCCGCAAAGGATTGGAATAAGAAGTTCCTTTCTAATAATTACTGCAAAAACAGCAATAATACCACCTATTGCAAGGCTTCCGGTATCTCCCATAAAAACTTGTGCCGGAAATGAGTTATACCAAAGGAAGCCAATAGTAGCACCAATAAATGCACTGGCAAAAATTACAAGTTCTGAAATATGTGGTATATACATAATA
This sequence comes from uncultured Bacteroidaceae bacterium, assembly GCA_964563105.1. Taxonomy (GTDB): domain Bacteria; phylum Bacteroidota; class Bacteroidia; order Bacteroidales; genus CAYVTV01. Next base: position 35,377 of record CAZLXM010000033.1, on the reverse strand, counting down.
TTCAAATAATCTGCTATTATGAAGTTACCTGAGACATAAGCGAAAATTCCCAGTGTAACCCCAATAATTGCAGATGTGCCTGTGGCTAAACCATCAAGTCCGTCGGTAATATTTGCCCCGTTAGTGACTGCAGTCACTATAAATATAACAACCACGACAAATGCAAGCCATGCAAATTTTTGTGCTTTCTCCCCGGTAAACCATACAAGCCAAGCATAATCAAATTCATTATTTTTAAGGAACGGGATAGTTGTAATAGTTGATTTTAAATCAGTAATCTTATAATACCTGCCACCATCCTTTATTACAGGAGATTTAGCGGTATCAACTTCCAGAGCCGGTATCAATTCTCTTTCCCGAATTTTCACATCATCACTGAGGAATAGAGTAATTCCAACAATCAAACCAATAACTATCTGTCCCAGAATTTTTAATTTCCCTTTTAATCCTTTTTTGTTATGCTTAAACACTTTTATATAATCATCGGTAAATCCGATAAATCCCATCCAAAGGGTTGTAATAAGCATAAGCAGGATATAGATATTGCTGAGATCAGCTACCAGAATGACGGGAACAACTATGGAAACGATAATTATCAGTCCTCCCATAGTGGGAGTCCCGGCTTTTTTCAACTGCCCTTCCAGGCCAAGGTCCCTTACTGTTTCTCCAATCTGCAATTTTGTAAGCATCCTGATAATTATTTTACCAAAAAACATGGAAATAATAAGTGATAATATAAGAGCAATCGCTGAACGGAAGGAAATATACCTGAACAGCCCTGCGCCGGGAAAATCTATATTTTCAAGAAAATCAAATAAATAAAATAACATAATCAAATATATTTTTTCAGGGTCTCTTTATCATTAAAGTGTTTTTTAACCCCTTTAATTTCCTGGTATGTTTCATGACCTTTACCTGCCAGCAAAATAATATCCCCTTTAACAGCAAATGAGCAGGCAGTGCGAATAGCTTCTTCTCTGTCTGTTATTGACAATACATCCCGTGATAAAGAATTTTTTATACCTTCTTTCATGTCATTAATAATTTCTTCTGCTTCTTCATCTCTCGGGTTATCTGATGTTAGAATAAGCTTATCACTCATTTCCAAAGCAATTTTAGCCATAAGCGGGCGTTTTTCTTTGTCCCTGTTCCCGCCCGCCCCAATAATTGTAATTATCCGGTTTCCTTTTAAACGGATCTTATGAATTGCATTTAGTATATTTTCCAAAGCATCGGGTGTATGTGCATAATCAACAATTCCTGTTATACCCCTGTCAGACCCTATAATATCAAACCTCCCCGCAACCGATCGTTGTTTGCTTAACACTTCAAGTAAGGTATCATCCGGCATACCGGAAAGTATTGCTGCACCATAAACTGCAAGCAAATTATAAACATTGAATGTTCCGGGTAACCGTGTACTTAGATCCTTATTATTAATTCTTAACAAACTGCCTTCAAGGTGAGTTTCAATGATTGAGGCCCTAAAATCGGCCATTGATTTAATACCATAAGAATATATCTTTGCTTTAGTATTTTGGACCATTACATTTCCATTTCTGTCATCTATGTTATATAAAGCAAAAGCTTCTGCAGGTAAATTATCAAAGAAAGATTTTTTTGCTTCCAAATATTTGCTGAATTCATGATGATAATCCAAATGATCATGAGTTATATTGCTAAATATTCCACCAGTAAAATGTAGGCCGGCAATTCGTTTTTGTACAATAGCATGAGACGACACTTCCATAAAAGCATACTCACATCCAGCTGATACCATTTCTCCCAGTGCCTGGTTAATCTTTAATGGATCGGGTGTAGTATGTGTGGCAGGCTGTGATTTTTGTCCAATCAGTATTTCAATTGTTGATATAAGACCGGCCATATATCCGAGATCACTGGCAAGATTATAAAGTAAAGTTGCTATGGTAGTCTTTCCATTTGTCCCGGTAATACCTATTAATTTTAAGTTTTCAGAAGGGTTCCCATAAAAATTGGAAGCAACGGCCCCCAATGCTTCATGTGAATCTTCTACCTTAATATAACAGACAGTTTCGGTAAGTTCATGCGGAAAAACTTCACAAATCACGGCAACTGCTCCCTTGTTAACAGATGGATTTATATATTTATGACCGTCTTCTTTAGTACCGGAAAGGGCAACAAAAAGATCATCTTTACCGATAAGCCTCGAGTCAAAACAAACAGATCTTATATCAGGATCAGGATTACCTTTTAAATCCAGAATTCTGACTCCGGATAGAAGCTTACTTAATTTTTTCATTTTTAGTCTATTATGCTTAATTCAAGCTTTATATCCTGGCCCGCTACGATCTTACTGCCCGGGGAAACAGATTGACCTCTTATAGTCCCTCTTCCTTTAACAATAACTTTCATTCCGTAATTTTCCAGCAGGAATATTGCATCTTTGAGCCCCATATCTGAAACATCTGGCACAATACCTGGTTTCACAGTTCTTGATGATAAAATAATTTCTTTCCCGGCCCCTATAGTATTTATCCATTGTGATTCTTTATTCAAATCCTGAACAGGTATTTTCAATTCTCCCAGCACAGTTTTTAATTCATCATACTGGCCACTTTTTGAATATGGCATTTGTGCCAATACACTTCCTTCCTTATTAACAGGTTCATGCCAATCAAGGCAGCTTGCATGTACTTTTCCTGCAATTTCCCTGAATACCGGCCCGGCTACAAGATTCCCGGAATACACATCTTTTGATGGCGCATTGATCACTACAATACAACTATATTTTGGGTTATCAGCGGGAAAATAACCAACAAAAGATGCCTGGTATGTTATTCTGGACTTATCACGATAAGCCGTTTCTTTATCCGGTATTTGGGCAGTACCGGTCTTCCCGGCTATTTTTAATTTAGGATCTCTCAGGTTCATTGCTGTTCCGTTCTCAACAACACCACATAAAAGCTCATGCACCTTTTCAATTGTTTTTCGGCTACAAATACGGGATTCAATTATTTCAGTATTAAATCTCTTTATTAAATTTCCGCGGTAACGTATCTCTTTTACAAACATTGGCTTAACCATAGTACCTCCATTTGCAACTGCATTGTAAAATGCAAGTAATTGCAAAGGAGTGATCCTCACTTCATAACCAATTGACATCATAGGAAGGGAAATGCCGGACCATTTGGGGCTGCCCGGGGAATTTATTTCCGGTATTCCTTCTCCTCTGATATCTAAACCCAATTGTTGATTTAATTTTAATTTATACAGGCTTTTTACAAATTCACTTTCTTTTCCTTTATAATTTTTATAAATAATTTGGGATATTCCAACATTGGATGATGATTCAAAAGCTCTTTTAACTGATATCCTGCCATAACTTTTTTCCCCGCTATCTTCAAGAGTTATATCATGATAAGTGATTACCCCTTTCCCTGTATCTATTGTATCTGTGATGTTAACATAACCATCTTCAAGTGCAACTATAAGGGAAGCCAGTTTAAATGTAGAACCAGGCTCAGTACTTTCTCCTATAGCATAATTACGGCCTTCACGATATTCGCCTTTGCTGTTTTTTTCAAGATTTGCAATAGCTTTTATTTCACCGGTTTTTACTTCCATGAGTACTGCCGTTCCATGGCGGGCATTCCTCATCTTTAGCTGGTTCAATAATGCATCATGGGCAACATCCTGTAAATTTAAATCAATGGTTGTTATGATATCCTTCCCGTCCTGCGGGTCTATTTCATTCCCGTCACTAACCGGAACAGAAAGTCTGTCAGCAATTCTTCTATACATCTTTATCCCCGGTTTTCCGCTCAAAATTTCATCAAAAGCGCCTTCGAGCCCTACTATATTTCCGCCTTCACCCCTGGTTGTACTGCCAATGGTGCGGGCAGCAAGCATTCCATTTGGCCTTATTCTTTTATATTTTTGCACAAATATGGCCCCCCCCTTAAATCTGTTAAGCCTGAGAATTGGAAATTCACGGGCTTTTATCATTTGTTCATAACTAACATCACTCTTAATAAGATAATATTGTCTCCTTTCATTCCTTGCATGTATAAGATCTCTTTTATAATCTAAATAGCTTTTATCTCTGAAAAGAGATGCCAGGCAACGTGAAAGTGAATCAAGATTTGCATAAAAAAGTTCATCTGAAAGCCCTTCTACTGTAAGGTCCAGGTGAATTTCATAGAAAGGGAGGGAAAGTGCCAGCAAACGTCCGTCAGAAGTAAAGATATCTCCCCGGTTAGCTTCAATTTCAACCTTTTGTAAGGGATAAACTTCTGATTTTGCAGACCATTTGACCTTTTCAAAAAATTGCAGATAAATAATTTTACCCATTACGGCAAGCCCCATAATGGCAAGAACCAGGTATACCAGCCCAAAACGCCATAATATCTCTTTTTTTACAGTCATAATAAGCTATTCCTGATTTATTATTTTTGGGGGTTGAACTAATTCTTTTAAATCCAGTCCTTTTTCTTTGAGTTCACGTGCAACCTCAGTTTGTCTTCCAAGTTTCATCAACTCGGAAGAGGTATACAATGCTTCTGATCTTAATTCCTGTAATTCATTTTTTAAACTTAAAATTTTATTTCTGGTCTTGTCGGCATGGTAACGGTTACTTATGTAGATCAAACCAAGGAAGGCCAGAAAGAAGAGGAAAGGTAATTGCCTGATAACAAACTTTCTCGTTAATAAAGTTCCATCTATTAAACCTTTCAATAAATGAGAAGACTTATATAAGACCTCCTCTTTCTCATCAATAAATTCAATATTAGCTTTTTCTTCCTGCATTTTATATTTTTTCAGCAATTCTTAATTTTGCACTTCCAGATCTGGGATTTTCCTCTTTCTCAGTAGCCGAAGGAACTATCGGGTTCCTGTTTATAAGTTTGAATAAAACTTTAGGCTTCCCGTAAAAATCTTTTTCAATGACACCCTCAAAATTTCCGGCCCTGAAAAAGTTTTTAACTATCCTGTCCTCCAATGAGTGATAAGTTATTATAACCATTCTTCCTTCCGGGGATAAGAGTTGATAAGCATAACTCAAAAAATCACGAAGGGCCCCCAGTTCATCATTAACTTCAATCCTTAAAGCCTGAAATATTCTTGAAAGAATATTAAAGCGATTTTTTCCGGCCAGAAAGCGCTCAATAGCTAAAATAAATTCAAAGCTTGTCTTAAGTGGTTTAAATTTTCTTGTTTTAAGTATTAGCTCAGTAAGATATCCTGCATTGTGCAATTCCCCGTATTCTCTAAATACCCTCTGTAACTCAGGAGCAGGGTAGTTATTAATAACTTCCGCTGCGGTCAATCCGGAAGATTTATTCATTCTCATATCCAGTTCCGTATCTTTCATATAACTAAACCCCCTTTCATTATTATCTATATGATGAGAAGAAATACCCAAATCAGCCAAAATTCCATCCAGTTTATCTACAGAATAATAAGACATAAAATTCCTCAGATATCTGAAATTGGCATGCACAAACGTAAATCTTCTGTCTTTCGGAACATTTATCATGGCATCAATATCCTGATCGAATCCAAATAATCTTCCCTTTTTACCAAGGTTTTGCAGAATAGCCTTTGAATGTCCGCCACCACCAAAGGTCAGATCAGCATATATACCTGCCGGTTTAATTTTTAATCCTTCGATGCATTCATTCAATAAAACAGGTTTATGATAAGTCATCTTCAGAATGTTGAGTATTTGAACCACCCAATATTTTTTCTGCCAGAACTGTAAATTCATCATCTGCCTTCGAAGCATCCTGATACAACTTCTCTGACCATATTTCTATCTTTCCATAATGACCCGCCATAACTATTTCAGAATTTATTTCTGCATAATCAAGTAACCTCCTGGGGATCAAAAGCCGGTTATTTCCATCCAGACTAACTTCTGCCGTACCACTATAAAACATTCTTAAAAATCTGTTATGTTCCCTGTTATAAGGATTGGTCATATTACGGATTATCTGATTCTGCCGGTCCCATTCCTTCATTGGATAAAGGATAAGACACTTTTCAAAAATATCCCTCTTTAAAACAAAGCCTTCATGTACAAAATCCTTTAATTGCTTTTTAAAAGCAGAAGGAAATGTAATCCTGCCCTTAGAATCAATTTTACCATTATAATCACCAATAAAAGTTATCACAATTGTAGATTATTAATTAAAAAGTAAAAATAAAACAAATATTCCCACTTTCAACCACATTTTACCATTTTTTGACACTTTTGTTAATAACTTTTTTTATTTCACTTCATTTTATAATAAGATTAACTTCAAAAGGAATAGATGAATAAGAAACGAATTGTTCATTTTTTAGTTAATTTTGTATTTATTATAGAAACTTATTCTTGCATGATAAAAAATGAAGGTCAATTTATACCCTTGGATATCAGGAATATATTTAAAGAAAAAAATCCCCGTTTAGCGAAATATATTCCCGGGTTTATATATTCTTATTTAAGGAAAATTTTACATTTAGATTTTATTAATTCTTTTCTATCACGTCATGGGCATAAAAAGGGTATTGATTTTATTCAGGCTGTACTGGAAGAATTTAATGTTACAATTGACATTCGGGGAGAAGAAAATCTTCCGGCTTTAGGGAAATACATATTTGTTTCGAATCATCCATTAGGTGGTTTTGATGGTTTAGTGTTGTTATATATTATTGGCAAAAAATATAAGGGCGTAAAAGCTTTAACAAATGACATATTATTGAACATTAAGCAATTGGCTGACATGATGGTTCCGGTTAATAAACATGGGGGCCAGTCATTTGAGGCAGCAAAAGCTATTGATGAAACCTTTCTTTCAGATGATCAGGTGCTTACTTTTCCTGCGGGACTTGTCAGCCGAAGAAGAAAGGGTGTAATTCGTGATCCTGAATGGAAAAAAAACTTTATCTCTAAAGCAATAAAATACCATAGGAGCGTTATTCCAATACATGTTAGTGGTCGTTGTTCAAATTTTTTTTACCGTCTGGCAAACTTTCGTACATTTTTGGGAATAAAATACAATCTTGAAATGTTTTTCCTTCCGGATGAAACATATAAGCACAGGAATAAGAATCTTGTTATTACAATTGGACAAGCTGTTCACTGGAACACTTTTCATAAAAAATGCAGTCATAAGGAATGGGCAGAGAAAATGCAGGATTATATTTATATTTTAGGAAAAGGTACAGGAATAAATTTTGAAGACTGATTTTTTTTATAAATTTGAAACCTAAAATATTTCTTACAATGGAAAGAATAATTCCGGAAATATCGCGCGAATTAATAGAAGCTGAATTAACCAGCGATAAATTTATACGGAAAACAAATAATGCAGGCAATATTCTATATATAGTCACCGCTGAAGATTCTCCAAATATTATGCAGGAAATTGGCCGTTTACGTGAAATCACATTTCGTGAAGCCGGAGGCGGAACCGGGAAATCTGTTGACATTGATGAATACGATCTGGGTGAGGATGCTTATAAACAACTGATTGTTTGGGACCCGGCAGAAAAAGAAATTTTGGGGGGATATCGTTTCCATGTTTGTGATGGAAAAAATTATAGTAGGGAAAACAATATCAAACTGGCTACTGCAAAGCTTTTTCATTTTTCTGAAAAATTTTTGAATGACTATCTTCCCCATACCATTGAACTGGGAAGGTCATTTGTACAGCCAAAATACCAGTCAACAAACCGTATGAGTAAAGCCTTGTATGCCCTTGACAACCTTTGGGATGGTTTGGGGACCCTGGTTATTGATTATCCGGATAAAGAATATTTTTTTGGAAAAGTTACATTGTATAAAAACTATAATAAAAGAGCAAGAAATTTATTATTATTCTTTTTACAAAAACACTTTCCGGATAATGAAGATCTGATTACGCCAATTGTGCCATTGCGCCTGGATATTAATGAAGATGAAATGAAAAGTATTTTTACCGGAACTACTTATATGGAAGATTATAAAATCCTGTCTCAAAAAGTAAGGGCATTCGGCGAAAATATTCCTCCACTTATCAATGCTTATATGAACCTCTCTCCTTCCCTGAAGACATTTGGCACAGTTGACAATCCATATTTCGGGCATGTTGAAGAAACTGCTATAATGATCACTATTAATGAAATGTATAAAAAGAAAGTAGAAAGGCACATAAGCGGTTATAATCCGGATGAAAAATCTGATGATTAGCACATTTTAGCAAACAAGTTTTAAACCCTTAGATCATAAATAATTACGGACACTCCTTCCTTCGATAAAATTCAGAAATGCAGTTGAGACAACTTTGTTACCTCCGGGGGTTGGATAATTCCCGGTAAAATACCAGTCTCCTAAATCATTGGGACAAGCTTTATGCAGATTCTCAATAGTTTGATAAACAATTTCAATTTCTGCCTGTATTTCATTGTCTTTTAAGAGGCTGGCAATTTTCCGGCTTATATCTTCAGGACTAAAAGGCAGATAGATTTCTTTTACATAATTTACATAATCTTCTTTTGGGGCCCCTATCTGATTTCTGCATTTTTTATATACTTCATTGATGATAGAACTCTTTCCTTTTTCTCTAAGAAGTTCAATGGCCGCCCTGAAAGCAATCAAATCATCCAGTTTATTCATATCAATTCCATAACAGTCGGGGTAACGGAGTTGTGGAGATGATGATACTATTACTATTTTTTTTGGGCCCAGCCTGTCAAGAATTTTAATAATACTCTGCTTAAGAGTAGTTCCACGAACTATTGAATCATCAATAATAACCAGATTATCTATACCTCTTTTTAAGGAACCATAGGTAATATCATAAACATGCCCTACAAGTTCTGCCCTGGTTTTATCCTGTGAAATGAATGTTCGTAATTTAGCATCTTTTATAGCCACTTTTTCTACACGCGGGCGTTCAGAAATTAACTCTTTTAATTTCTCCTCGTTAAGCTGATCTTTTTTTTCCAGAATGACTTCAAGTTTCCTTTTAACCATAAAATTCTCAATGCTCTCTATCATTCCATAAAATGCAGTCTCTGCAGTATTCGGAATAAAGGAAAAAACAGTGTTTCGAAAATCTGAATTAATTGATTTGAGGATTTCCGGCAAAAGCAGCTCTCCAAGCTTCTTACGTTCATTATAGATCTCTTTATCGCTTCCCCGTGAAAAATAAATCCTTTCAAACGAACACGACTGTCTCTGTAATGGTTCCTGAACTTTCTCAATTTTCAGCTCACCACTTTTCTTTATAATAACAACATATCCGGGTGGGACTTCATGGACCTTTTCAAAGGTTAAATTAAATGCTGTTTGGATTACTGATCTCTCTGAAGCAAATACTCCAACTTCATCATCATAGTAATAGTACGCGGGACGAATACCCCAGGGATCACGGAATATAAATGAGTCTCCGTGCCCAAGTATGCCGGCAATGACATATCCTCCATCAAATCGCTTGCTCGCTTCTGATAAAGTCTTTGAAATATTTAATTCTTTTGCTATTAAACCTGAAATATCCCGATTTGAATAACCTTTACTTTTAAAATGATCAAATAGCATCTGGTTTTCCCTGTCGAGAAAATGTCCTATCTTTTCAAGGATAGTAACTGTATCGGAAAAATCTTTTGGAGATTGTCCTAATTCAATCAAAATATTAAAAAGCTCATCAACATTTGTAAGATTATAATTTCCGGCAATTACCAGATTCCTGGTTTTCCAGTTATTTTCACGCATAACGGGATGCACACTATCAATACCATGGCTATTATGTGTCCCATCCTGCAGATGGCCGAGATAAACTTCTGCTGCAAAAGGAAGATTTTTTTTTACATAAGGTATATCATTTAATAGTACCGGATTATTTTTTTCAAGCTTTCTGAATTGTTTATATATTTTCTCAAAAACTACATTAATTGCAGATTCAGCCATAGATTTCTGGCGATGAAAATATTTTTCTCCAGGAGCGGTATCAAATTTTAAGCTAACGACACCTGCTCCATCCTGACCACGATTTCTTTGTTTTTCCATCATGAGATATAACTTATCCAGCCCGTATCTCCATGACCCGTACTTTAACTGATAATATTCCAGGGGCTTCATTAATCTCACAAAGGCAACCCCACATTTATGTCGTATTTGCTCACTCATTAGCAGATAAATTAATCATCTACATTAATATTCTGTTGAACAATAAACGCATTTGGGAAATCCCTTTTCACCATTTCAAAAATCTTAAGGGCCTCGTGCCTTGTTCTACAGTCACCAATGTATACTTTATAATTAGGAATATCATATTGTATATATGCTTCAATATCATCAAATTTAGAAATAAAACGTGTCCTGGCTTCCATGGCTCTTTCTTTGGAATTAAATCCGGAATCCGAAAAAATTCTGATCCGGTATCCTGAAACTCCCGGATTCTTAAAGTTATAAAGAATATACTGCTGGAAATTCTTTTCGATTTGAGGCTCCATGGTAATTGAAATTGTTCCATCACCACTTCTTTTCTGCATCAAACGATAAACTAAATCATATTCTGTAGATTTTAGCTGACAATAAGGTGACAAAGGAATTGAAAAAAGCAAAAAGAGAAAATAAATTTTTGAAAATCCTGCTTTCATATTTATTCAAATATTTCTCAAAAATAATCAAATTTAAATTTAGAACAGATAAATATAAAAAAATATGTTACTTTGCATCATGGGTAAAATGTGGAAAAATATGAACAGGCAAGGCATTACGGCAGGAATTTTCCTGCTTTTTGCCGGTATTAATATTACCATAGCATTTTTAACCCGGTTTGAATATCTTAGTGGAATAAACAATATTACCGAAGACCTTGAATATTTATATGATAATAGATTTATTCTTCAAATAAATTCATTCTTATGGCTTGGAGCTTCGATCCTTATGGTTTTTGCCTCTGCATCACTTCTGTCTTCAATGAGCGTTTATAAAATAATACCGGCTTATCTCACAGGTTTCTTTTTTTTGCTTGCTTCTTTTATGTTTTTCATGACAAGTATTAAAGGACTGGGTATTATCGAGTTAATCTCATATCAACAGGCTAAGGTTATAGACCCGGCAGATAATATGTATTTCAATGCTAGTATAATTAGTCTTAGTAAAGAACGGGATAATTTTATTAAAATGTCAGCAGCAATAATTGGCCTGGGTATATTTTCAACCGGTCTTTTCAGTTTTAGAACCAGAAAAATACCCTTATTTCATGGCATTTTATGTACTCTTACCGGATTTGCCCTTCCTGTAATTGTACTTTTTTTTCCTGACAGCCCTCTTCTTAATTTTACTCTCATCTCTGCATTAATTGCATTTATTCTGGTTAGCATCTTACTTACTTTTCATGGATTTGCCAAAAAAAAGAAAGCAAAATCATCTCCCTGAATTAATTGGTTTAATTTTTGACGTTATATTATTTTAACCTACATTTGATTATGGTTGATAATAATATGACTGATCAGGAACTGAACAAAAAATATTCTTTAATTTGCTCCGGTATTGCAGCACGAAGGCTAAAACCCGTCTTTGACCTTCTGGAAAAGTTAATAACTGAAAATGGTTTGGGTATATATTCCGACGAATACAGAAGCCTGAAGGAGACTTATCTTTATATGCTGAAATATACATTTGAAGGTGTTTTTGACCCTGAAAGGCAAAAAGTATACATGAAGCTGATAATTTCGGTTTTTGAACTTGCCGATAAAGTAAATGAAGCTTTGAAATTAAAAATATCTGCTTCTTTGGAATATGAAAAAAAACGTATGTTCCTCAGTGGTTTAAGAGCTTCACAGAAAGAACCTGAAGATTTTGCCACATCCCTCCGCCAGATATATGACCTGAACAAATTAGTATATGACACACATACGGATAACCCGGAAACAATTAATGCTGAGGCAGATAAAAATGCAAAAGAAATCCTTCTAAAAATTAGAAAGTTATTTTATCATATCTGGTTTACTGACAAAGTGGCACCCGAAGTTGTCAATAATTTAAATTACTTTTTTAAATCCGGGTTTATACCTGTACCATACAGAGCTTTTCTAATTACTTCTTTGACACTTAGCCTTCAGCATTTTTTTGATCCGGAAAAGTTTTCCCTCCTTTTTGACAATTATGAATCAGAAGAAGCCGAAATTAGTCAGCGGGCCCTGGTTGGTTTATTAATAAATTTAAATAAATATGACTCCCGTTTATCATTTTATCCGTCCATTACAGCCAGGTTGAAAATATTAAATGAAAACCCGGCATTTAAAAAAAATCTTGAACGTATTATTATTCAGTTTATTAGAAGTAAGGAGACAGAGAAACTTCAGCAACGGATCAGAGACGAGATTCTACCCGAAATGATAAAACTAAGTCCCGGTTTAAAAGATAAAATAAATCTTGAAAGTTTGATGGAAGAAGGATTTATGGAGGACAGGAATCCTGACTGGGAAGACATTCTTAAAGATTCTCCAAATCTTCTTAAAATGATGGAAGAATTTTCGGAGCTTCAAATGAAAGGTTCTGATGTATTTATGGGCTCTTTTTCAATGTTAAAGATCTTTCCTTTTTTCAATGAATTATCTAACTGGTTTATACCATTTTTCTCAAAAAACCCTGAAATAATTGAAGCCCTGGATATTTCAACTGAGCCAATATTTCAGCTTGTAGAAACCATTGAAAAGGCCCCTATATTATGCAATTCAGATAAATATTCTTTCTGTTTCAGCATAGAGAGGCTCCCGAAAGAAAGCGCGGGTTTTATGACCCAGGCTATGCAAGCTGAAATGGAGCAGTTACAGGAATTAAAAGAAGATGAAGAATTAATAGATCCCGGCTATAAATCAGAATTTATTTCTAATCAGTATATACAGGACATTTATCGTTTTTATAAGCTTTTTCCGCGAAAAAAAGATTTTGAGGATATTTTTAACTGGCCTATGGATTTTCATAATAATGTTGCGTTGGGAGATATCTTAAAAGAAGACAGAAAAGTTCTGCGGAATATTGCAGAATATTATTTTGCAAAAGATTATTTTAAAGAGGCAGCCGGAATATTTGAATATCTTCTTGAAAAGGAGAAAAATGGCGAACTATATCAAAAAATTGCCTGGTGCTATCAGAAAACAGGAAATTTTGAAGCAGCCCTGAATGCTTATCTCAATGCAGAATTATATGATATAAATCAATCATGGAACCTTAAAAAGATAGCCCTCATTTACCGGATTTTAAAAAATTCTGCAAAAGCCCTTGAATATTATCAGGCTGCAGAAAAGCTTGAACCTGATAATCTGAGTGTTCAGTTAAATATAGGGCATTGTTTATTAGAACTTGATAAATATGAAGAAGCTTTAAAATGTTATTTTAAGGTTGAATATCTGGCCCCGGGGAATAAAAATGTATGGAGGCCAATTGCATGGTGTTCATTTCTTACCGGCAAAAAAAATCAGGCAGAAAAATATTATCTTAAACTAATGGAAGCTGAACCCAACAAACATGATTATGTCAATATGGGCCATGTACAATGGAGCCTGGGAAACCGCAGGGCTGCACTCGATAACTATAAAAAATCCATCTCTCAAAATGGATTTACAGAAGAAGAATTCCTTGAAGTCTTTGAAGAAGACCTTCCCCATTTAATAAAACAGGGAGTTGATAGTGAAGACGTTCCAATAATGCTGGATCAATTGAGATATTTTTTAGAAGAATAATATTACCTTTCTCCCATTGCTTCCAAAAGCTCATCAGTCATTTCAAGATTATGAAAAACATTCTGCACATCATCATCATCCTCAAATTCTTCTATAATCTTTAAAATTTTAAGCGCCTCTTCCGCAGGTAAGATTTTTGTGTCATTGGGAATTCTTTGTAATTCTGAAACTTCAGCTTCAATTTTCATTTCTTCCAATTTTTTCTGTACACTGCCAAAATCCTCAAGTGCACAGGTAATTACAAACATCTCATCTTCAATCTCAAAATCTTCAACTCCTGCATCAATAATTTCCAATTGAAATTCATCCGGATCGAGTTTGCCTTTAAGAACATTGAAAACACCTTTTCTGTCAAATAAAAAACTCAATGAGCCATTAGTTCCCAAATTTCCTCCCCTTTTATTAAAAATAGAGCGGATATTCCCAACAGTTCGATTATTGTTATCAGAAAGGCATTCAATAAAAACTGCAATTCCATTTGGAAGATATCCTTCAAATGTAATCTCCTGTAGTACAGAATCATCTTTCTCAGCCTTATTTATTGCCCTGATTACATTATCTTTTGGCATATTCACACCTTTGGCATTATTAATTGCCAGCCGCAGCCTCGGATTAGCTTCAGGATCAGGCCCGCCTTCACGCGCAGCTATGGTTAATTCCTTTGATATCCTCGAAAACATTTTTGAACGTTTTGCATCAACAGCTCCTTTCTTCCTTTTTATTGTTGACCATTTACTATGACCTGACATAACTTAAGGATTTTTTCAATTATAAAAAATCTGGTTTTAATTATGGCAAATATATTAAACTAAAGCTGCCATTTAATACATTTGTTTCAATTATTTTTAAAAATTTTTCACTTTACTGCAAATATAATGAATGTATTTAAAGAAATTAATTTAGCAGTTTTTTAACTTCTGAAACCTGTTACAAACAGTAAAAATTTACATAAACAATAAAATGGCCGAATTCACACAGGCCTGATCCCATCAATACTTTAATTAAAAAACATAAGCCATAAAATTAATATTGGATTTTTTTTATGCTTAAAATTTATGATCTGCCCTGAAATTTTTTTATTCACTTACCTGAATGTAACTTTGCGAAAAAATAAGATTTAAATGGATACGATTTTGCATGATAATCCCAAATATTTAACAGATTATAATTACAATGTGCCATATACCCGCTCAAATAAATTATATATCGAAACTTATGGTTGCCAGATGAACGTTGCCGATAGTGAAGTTGTGGCAGCAATTCTGGCTAAGCAAAATTATTCTGTTGTTAATGAAGCATCTGATGCTGATGTAATATTAATTAATACCTGTTCAATAAGAGAAAACGCCGAGCAAAAAATAAGAAACCGCTTAAATCATATTAAAGCATTTAAAAAGAAAAATAAGGAACTTGTAGTCGGAGTGATTGGCTGTATGGCTGAATTTATTAAAGAAAAACTGTTCGAAGAAGAAACGATTGTTGATCTTATTGCAGGCCCCGATTCCTACCGTGATCTCCCGGATTTGATCAATATTGCAAAAACCGGGGAAAAAACTGCAAATCTTATTTTATCAAGTGAAGAAACTTATGCCGACATTTCCCCGGTAAGACTTGATAATAACGGAGTTAGCGCTTTTATTTCAATTATGCGCGGATGTGATAATTTATGCTCATACTGTGTTGTTCCGTATACAAGAGGAAGGGAAAGAAGCAGGGATCCTGAAAGTATCTTACGTGAAGCTGATGAAATATACCGGATGGGATATCGTGAAATCACGCTTCTGGGGCAAAACGTCAATTCTTATAAATGGCCGGATAAAAAAAGCGGGGGAAATGTCAATTTTTCTACTCTTCTGGCAATGGTTGCAGAAAAAATTCCTGTAGTACGAATAAGATTTTCAACATCACATCCAAAAGATATGTCGGAGGACGTGATTCGAACCATTGCTTCATTCCCAAATATATGTAAAGGAATTCATCTCCCGGTTCAATCGGGAAGTACTGAAGTTCTGAAAAGAATGAAAAGAAGATATTCGAGGGAAGAATATCTTGAAAAAATTGCAATGATTAAAGAGATAATTCCGGATGCACAGATATCAACTGATATCATAACAGGCTTTTGTGGGGAAACTGATGAAGATCATTATCAAACTATTGATTTGATGAAAAGAGCAAAATTTGATTTTGCCTATATGTTTAAATATTCAGAAAGGCCCGGAACCCTTGCTGCCAGAAAGTACACTGATGATGTTCCGGAAATTATTAAAAATAAAAGATTGAGTGAAATAATTGAATTGCAAAATTCATTGTCATTAGAAAGTAAAAAGAAAGATATAGGCAAAATATACGAAGTATTAGTTGAAGGGGCATCAAAAAAGTCACCAGGAAAGAATATGGGCAGGACAAGCCAGAATAAAGTTGTAGTTTTTCCGGAAGCAAATTCAAAACCAGGTGAATATGTTATGGTTAAAATAGAAAAATGCACAAGTGCCACACTTATTGGCTCAATTGTATAAACCTTTCCTGCCGGGACGAACCCTGCCTGAATTTATGAAGTTTACGGTAAAGGATAAAATTCAGGATATAAGATATAAAAAGAAGTTGAAAATAATACAGATTTTTTGTAACTTTTAGCTATCTTAAATTCAGAATATAATGTGGAAAAACTTCAAAATATTTCTAATAGTCTTTACTCTTTCTTCCTTGTTCCTTCCTGCATTTATTTTTAATCCTCTTCCTCAAAGCAATATTATACGGAGCCTGACAGGAAAACTTGAAAATCATCAGGAATGGTACCGGCAACAAAAAGTATATCTTCATCTTGATAAAGAAAAATATACAGTCGGGGAAAGAGTGTGGTTTAAAGCCAGTCTGGTTGATGCAATTTCCCATAAACCCGACAGCTCATCTACAAACCTTTATGTTGAGCTGATAAATCCTGTCGGATATATTGTTCAGACAAAACTCCTGAAAATGGAAAAAGGGTTTGGAAACGGGGACTTTTCTTTCCAGGACACTGTACCTGACGGATATTATAAAATAAGGGCATACACTAATTATATGCAAAATTTTGGAGAAGAATTTTATTTCACAAAATATATATATGTATCTAATCCTCAATTTATAAGATATGCTACAAGATTCGAAGTAAAAACCGTTAAGAAATCTTATAAAGATAATGCCCGCAGACAAATCCGGTTTGATATAAGTTTTTTACCCGAAGGAGGATATTTATTAAGCAATATAAATAATAAAGTTGCTTTTAAGGCAATCAATGAACTAGGAACAGGAATTAATATAAATGGAATTTTAAAGGATAAAAAAGGAAATGTAGTTACACAATTCAAAAGCAGCCATAAAGGTATGGGAGCTTTTGAATTCACCCCTCAAAAAGGAAACAAATATAGCGCCGTAATTTCAACGGATGAAGGGAAAGAGATGGCATTCCCCCTGCCTGATTTAATTGATTTAGGAATATGCCTTACAGCTGAAAGGCTTGACAATAATGTTAAAGTTGGTATGCGAACAAATATTTCAGCAGAAAATTTTCCTGCTAATACCATCTACTATCTCATAGCCCATATAAGAGGTAAAGCTGTTTTTAGTGCTGAAATGGACCTTAAAGACAGCTCCTCACAGACTGTTTTGATACCAACAAATGGAATGCCCTCCGGAATATTACATCTGACCCTGTTCAGTTTCAAACCGGCTGTAATCAGTGAAAGGCTAATCTTTATTAACAATCATGATCAGCTAAATATAAATTTAATAACAGATAAAAGTATTGTGAATAAACGCTCTCCGGTAAATCTTTCTATTAAAGTTGACAACAAAAACGGGGAAGCCGTAAATTCGGAATTTTCCTTATCTGTAAGCGAATTAGCCGCTAAAAATACCAGCGGAAATATCCTGTCTTATCTTTTATTACAATCAGATTTAAGGGGCACAATCGAAGACCCTGATTATTATTTTCTTGATGAAAATGAAGAAAGACAACAGAATCTGGATTATCTGATGCTTACCCAGGGATGGAGGCGCTTTGAATGGAACTCCGTCATACTTAATCAAAGATTCCCTCTTACATATTCAAAAGAACGACATATTGAAATAACAGGGAGAATAACGCGGGAGTTTTTCAATATTCCGCTCAGGGATATCCCCGTAACTCTTACCATTATGGATCAGTTTAATGATGAATATAAAACCCGCTCTGATCTTAAAGGAAGATATAGCTTCCCCGGTCTGGTTTATTATGATACTGTAAGTGTACGAATTGAAGCCCAAAAGCCAGGCGGAAGAAAGAATCTGCTTATATTGGTTGACGGGAAAGAACAGGAACAACTTAGGGATATGACATATACAACTCATCAATATCTTAGAAAGCCCGGCCCTCTGGGAAAATATGTTACAGAGAAAATACCGGAAGAAGAAGAGGACCCGTTTAAAGAAGAAAATACCAGGATTGACAGGATCCATTCCGAGCCTAAAGATGTAATTATTGTGGATGAAACCATGTCAAGTTATCATAATGTTGCACAATTGTTACAAGGTCGTATACCGGGAGTACATGTTGCCGGAAATAAAGTAATTATCAGGGGGGTATCTACCTTTTATGGTTCAACTGATCCCTTATTTCTTGTTGACAATATACCTGTAGAACCGGATTATGCCCTAAGCATGAGCGTGTTGGATATAAACAGGATTGAAGTCCTGAAGGGACCTGAAGCTGCAATATATGGTGTAAGGGGCGCCAATGGGGTTATTGCAATTTATACAAAAAGGGGTAAATTCATGATCAAAGGACAAATTAATTTCAGAATGCTTGGCTATACAACCCCGGCAGAATTCTATTCTCCAAAATATGCTACCCAAAAACCTGATATCTTTGAAGATGACAGGCTTACATTATTATGGGACCCTAAAATTATAACGGACCCTGAAGGAAAAGCAGAAGTTTCTTTTTATACTTCCGATATGCCCGGAAAATATCTGATTACTGTAGAAGGGGTCAGCCATGAGGGTATTCCCGGGACCGGAATATCTTATCTCGAAATCAAATAAACTTTTTTTAAGTAGAAAGAATTGAATGAATTGTTCTGGCTAAAACTTATCTTTGTGCCTTAAATAACAATTTATGAATTATAAAATATCCGGGATGAAGAAAATATTATCTCTCTTTGCAGGAATTTTAATTGTTGCAACTATAAGCCTCAAAGCGGATGAAGGGATGTGGATACTTACTCTGCTTGATGAATTGAATATGGGAAAGATGACAGAAATGGGACTGGAACTCACAGCTGAAGAAATATACAGTTTAAATTCTTCCAGCCTGAAAGATGCTATCGGTGCTCTTGATTATGGTTCATGTACCAGTTCACTGATCTCCCCTGACGGGCTTCTTCTGACCAACCATCACTGTGCTTATGGGGAAATTCAATATCATAGTTCTGTTGAACATGATTATCTGAGTAATGGCTTTTGGGCTGCAGATAAAAATCAGGAACTGGCAAATCCTGGAAAAACTGTTTCCTTTATAATAAGAATTGAGGATGTTACGGAAGAAATTATTGATAAAATTGATTTCAATCAGAATGAAATTGCTCAGCAATCCAGGCTGGAAGCACTTGCCAAACCTATAATTGACAAAGCTACAGAAGGCACACATTACGAAGCATCGGTAAAATCCTTTTTTAATGGTAATAAGTATTATCTTATTGTAATGGAAACATATAAGGATATCAGGCTCGTTGGTGCCCCTCCTGAATCTATTGGAAAGTTTGGTGCTGATTCAGATAACTGGATGTGGCCAAGACATACGGGAGATTTTGCCTTATTCAGGGTTTATGCCGGCCCTGATGGCAAACCGGCGGAATACTCACCAGATAATGTGCCCCTTAAATCAAAGTATTTTCTTCCTGTTTCTGTTAAAGGCTATAAAAAAGAAGATTTTGCAATGATCCTGGGTTTCCCGGGATCAACCAATCGTTATATGACTTCCTGGGAGGTAAATGAATTACTTGAAATAGAAAACCCTAACAGAATACAAATAAGAGGCAAAAGGCAGGAAATTCTTATGAACGACATGCAGGTTAATGATAAAATAAGGATTCAGTATGCTTCAAAATACAGTCGTTCAAGTAATTACTGGAAATATTCTATTGGACAAAGTCAGGGTCTAAAAAGACTTAATATAGCTAACCGAAAAAAGGGGATTGAAAGCTTATTCACAGATTGGATTAATTCCAATTCCGAACGACATGATAAATACGCAAACACATTAAGCCTGATTGAAGAGGGGGTAAAAAACCGGAAAGAATATGTTAATGCCAGCCAGTACATTTTAGAAACTATGTATCTGGGTATGGAAAGCCTTTCATTTGCATTCCGGTTCAGAAATCTTTATGAAGCTTTATCAGAGCACCCTAATGACAAAGATAAAGTCAATGAAACTATTGAAAAGATTAGAAACAGCCTGGATGATTTTTATAAAGATTATAATGCTTCTACGGATAAGAAAGTGACACTTGAAATGTTAAAGCTTGTGAAAGACAATATTAAGCCAAATCTTCAGCCTGACATCTTTGAAAAAATAAATAAATCTTTCAATGGAGATATAAAGAAATATACAGATTGGTATTTCAAAAAGTCTGTCTTTCCATACAAGGACAAAATGGAAGCATTTTTAGAAAAGCCCGCCGCAAGAAAATTAATAAATGACCCTGCTTTTGAAGCCGCTTTATCAATGTACAATTCATATATTGAATATTATTCCCTGGGGATGGAATATGAATCAAAAGTCAATCTTGGAAAAAAATTATGGATGGAAGGACTTATGGAAATGATGGCAGACAAAACATTCTATCCTGATGCAAATTCAACCATAAGGTTAACTTATGGGAAAGTAAGTGACTATTGGCCTAAAGATGCCGTTTATTATTTTTATAAAACATCTTTGGACGGGGTAATGGAAAAAGAAGACCCGGATAATTGGGAATTTGTTGTTTCAGAGAAACTCAAAGAACTATACAAAGCAAAAGATTATGGGCCTTATGGTGAACAGGGTGAAATGCCTGTTTGCTTTATAACAGACAATGACATTACCGGTGGGAACAGTGGCAGCCCTGTTATCAACGGAAAAGGTGAACTAATTGGAATTGCCTTTGATGGTAACTGGGAAGCAATGAGCGGAGATATAATTTATGAGAAGGATTTGCAGAAATGTATTAATGTGGATATCAGATATGTTCTTTTTGTTATTGATAAATATGCCGGGGCAAAACATCTCATTGATGAGATGAAATTAGTTTATTGAGAAAAAGATTTTTATCAGGCTCCGATAAGTTTAAAACCTTTGCCATGAACATTAATAATCTGAACAGATGTATCTTCTTTCAGATATTTTCTTAATTTGGTTATATATACATCCATGCTTCTGGCATTAAAATAATTATCATCAAACCAGATAGCTTTTAATGCATAATTTCTGTCCAGTATTTTATTTGCATGCTGGCATAAAAGCTTTAAAAGTTCAGTTTCCTTGGTTGTGAGATTCTGGGTATTATTATTGATAGTGAGAATTTGATTTTGAGGATTGAATATATACTTTCCTATTTTAAAAGTCAGCCCGGGATCAAAAGATGATTTTGTCCTCCTGAGTATCGCTTCAATTCTAAAGATTAATTCCTCCATATTAAAGGGCTTCGAAATATAATCATCTGCCCCGATGGCAAATCCTTCCAGGACATCTTCTTTCATTGATTTGGCTGTAAGGAAAATAACAGGAATATCATTATTAATAGCCTTAATTTCTTTGGCCACTGTCAAACCATCTTTTACCGGCATCATAATATCCAGAATACAAATATCATAAGTATTTCTTCTAAATAAACGAAAAGCCTGTTCCCCGTCCAAAGCCCAGTCAACCTCATAATTCTTTAACTGCAAATATTCCTTAAGAAGAGATCCCAGGTTCTCATCATCCTCTGCAAGTAATATTTTAATTTTCAGCATCTTTAAATTTAGAATTAATTTTCTTCATATATAGGGATAAAAACTTCAAAACGTGATCCTTTATTAAGTTCACTTTTTACTTTAATAATTCCATTATGAATTTCAACGATCTTTTTTACATAACTTAACCCAAGCCCAAAACCTTTGATATTATGCACATTACCTGTTGAAACACGATAAAATTTATCGAATATATGTTTCTGGTCCTCTTTACTTATAGCTATCCCTTTATCTTCAACTGCAATTACCAGATATTCTTTTTCATTTTTTGTAATGACTTTAATTTCCGGAACCTCCCTGGAATATTTCACTGCATTGTCTAATAAATTTGACAGCACATTCGTAAAATGAACTTCATCCACTTTAGCGATATGCTTCGTGGCATTCAATTCATATTCAAGACTACCGCCGGCTTTACTAATTTGAATATCAAAGGAACTACCCACTGATCTTATTAACTCATGCATATCAAGCTTTTTTAATTTAAGTTGTATTTTGCCCTTATCAAAGATAGCCATTTGCAATACTTTTTCAACCTGAAAGCTCAAACGCTTGCTTTCTGTATCAATTATGCTGGAAATATGCAGGCCGTCCTTAACTTCTGCCGGAATGGAATTATCATTTAACATTTGTGAAGCAAGAGATATGGTGGAAATAGGCGTCTTTAATTCATGTGTCATATTATTGACAAAATCAGTTTTAATTTCGGAAAGTCTTTTCTGTTTGAAAATTATAAAAAGAGTAATAAAAAATAAAAATATGATAATAAGAGTAAGTGAAATTGATGATATACCCATAAATCCTAAAGAACGCCATACATAACTTTTTTGTCCGGGAAAATAAACTAAAAGATAATTAGGTAAAGAGAAAATATCTTCCGGAAAGAGCCTGGCAGAAAATATTTCTGAATCTTTATCAGGATTATAGCCTTTTGAATATATAACAACTTCATTATTTTCATTAACAATTGAATATTCAAAATCAAGATTAATCTCACGGTGAGTAAATTCACGGTCAAGCAGACTTTTCAGAATTGTTGTATCGATTCTTTTTTCCACGGGAAGATAGGGGCTCATCATTTTACTAATAATATTATCAAAAAATCCTCTTCGTGAATTAAAATATTTTTTAAGGGCATTAAAGTCAATCAATTCCTGGTCCAATCCGGTCAACTGACTTATGTGGAAAGTATCAGGCTGACTAATGGAATCATGATAAATAACAATTAAGGTATCATTCAGGAAATGAACGGTGTAGGTCTCATTATCGGATTCTTTAAATAACTGTAATTCTTTATCAGAATTAATTTTTTTATTTTTTGTGTCAATCTGGTGATTTGCCGAGCCATTTATACGAAAATCAAAATTTTTATCTAAGATTCTTCCGGGCCAAAAGAAAGGATTAAATTCATCCATTAAACGAAAAGCAGCTTCCTGTCTTTCAATTTCTCTGCTTATATCGTTCATAGACCTGCTTACCAACTGATTAAACTGCTGTTCTTTTATAAAAAGAGCATTATTTATCCAGTAGGCCTGTACCATAATAAGGCCAATCATTACTGCCCCCATGGCAATGGAGAGTAACCATAAAAGCTTTCTGCTCATAGTATTTACAAAGATAAAGTTAGCCGCGCCATTTTTAAACTCTTTTAACAAACTTTAACACATCTGCCGGTTTTGTAAATTTTGGAATATTTAAAATACATTTAATAAAAAATACTTAGCTTGCATTACTTTAAAAAAGTAAATATACTGCCAATTCAGATGCTTGAAAAATATTATAAAATACTTGAAGTATCACCGGGATCAAATGAAGAGGAGATTAAACGAGCTTTCCGGCAAATGGCACTTAAGATCCATCCTGATGTAAATGAGGCAATTGATGCAAAAGAAAAATTCCAGGAATTATGTGAAGCTTATGAAATATTGCTTGCTCATTTAAATCAATCTTATATTTCAGATGCCACAGAGGACAGGATCAGGAGAGAAGATCTTTATTCATGGGAAGAGATTGTCAGACAGGCCCATGAAAAAGCAGGGAAAAGGGCCAAAATGAAATATGATAAATTAAAAGCCGAACGGGAACTATTTGAAAACAGTATTTGGAAAGATGTTATAATAATTTTAAAATATCTGGGTAGTACAGCCCTCTTTATTTTAGGGGGATGGCTTGTTATTTGGCCGGTATATACAGCCATAACTAAAGGTTTTAATAATTTTTTCGCCCTTTTATTTTTTTTCATAATTGGAATTTTAATCCAGATCAAAATCTTTAAAAATCTTCAAAAATGGTTTTTTCACGGCGTACCAAACCTGCATTTATCCGAAATAAGAGCTTATTTTGATTTCAAAGCATTTGCGGAAGTAAATACTGAATGTGCTTATTGCAGGAAATTAAAAGCCAGGGGAAGGCCCTTCCGTTTGATAATGCTTAAAGTGAGGGGAATTCAAATGAAAAATGAAGGCGTGGCCCAACATTATGCACGTTATAAAAGAAATTATAAAAACCTTTTAATACCCAGAAGTAAAAAAGCATTCATAATCCATTTTATAATAAGCTGGGTAAAGATTATTATTCTCGCAGCAGGTTTAATTTATTTTCCCTCACCTTCAATCATTTGGAGATTTGTTATCTCTTCGTTTATTGCCGGGACGCTTTCGGGCCTGATTTTACTTATAACATCAACACGATCTAAAGTTTCTTTTCTTCTCACACCCTTTAATATAATAAAAATCATTATCTGGTTACTTGCTTTTTGCACCCAGACATATATTTTACCCGGATTTATAATTGCGGGTACGGATCATCTAATTATTCTTATTGTTATATTGGTTTTATTTCTTGATATGATTTTGGACCTTATTTTCAGGCTTTTGCATTTTTATCCAAAAGTATATTTTCCAATACCGCGTCAGTTACCGGGAATAGATTATCTATTTAAAAAGGGCTACCAAACTTATCTTGATGTGCCGGTTTGGTCAACGATTTATCCTTTTTTTAGATGGTTATTTTAATTTAATAAAAGCCTTTCTTTACTTTTATACCTGGAAATATCAATATGGAATATTGCCCTTACGACATTTATCTTCCTTATTTTATCCGATAGGGCAGCAAATTGCTTCATCCCCGGTTCATCATATATTAGTAAGAGATAATCAATATTCTTAAGCTCTTCCAGAAGTGTAAAACCATCATGTTTATTCGAAATTAATTTGTAATGGATATAACTGTCCGGATCGGTAAATGTAAACAGTGAAAATTCGAATTCCGTTTCTGTTGATTTATTGTACCAACGATAATTATCCTGGCGTTCCAAATTCCATCCAAGCGCATTATTGATTTCCCAAATAAGTTTATAGTCTCTTTCGTCAGAAGTAATTCCTATTACAACAAAATCATATTCCGGTAAATATTTTAATTTATGTGTTTTTCTGGTCATTAGAGAATTTTAAATTATTATTGATCAGTTTTTAGGACTAGTTCAAGAGCTGTTTTAGCAGCTTTTTGTTCTGCTTCTTTTTTTGAATATCCGTATCCTTTAGCAATATCTTTATTAAAAATGCGTATAGTTGTAATAAATTGGGGAATATGACTGTTGTCCTTTGTTTCTTCCTGGGACACAAATATCACCTCATTTTTATTTTTCTGGGCCCATTCGATGAGTTGGCTTTTATAATCAAAATCAGATTTTAGAAGCCTGTTGATATCAACATTTTTTTCAAGTATTTTTTCAATGAATTTACATGTTTTGTTAAACCCCTTATCGAGATATATAGCTCCAACCAGTGCTTCAAACGCATTACCATAAAGGTGTTTAGAGATATTTCCGGGATGAGTCTGTGCTATAACCATCTTATGCAGGCCAAGTCGATATGCCATAAGGTTAAGGTGCCTTCTTTTAACCATTTTAGATCTCATTTTTGTCAGAGACCCTTCATCATTTTTCGGATAATTCCTGAATAAATAATCAGCAACCACTGCATCAAGGATTGCATCTCCAAGATATTCAAGCCGCTCATTATTAATTAGTTCACCTCTGGAAATAACTGTTGATGCAGATTTATGAATAAAAGCGATCTCATAAATTTTGATATTACCCGGAATAAATCCAAGTATATCAATTAATTGAGATAAAAATTTCTTTTTTCTGTGAAATAATAAAATCAGAAAGCGAACCGGAGTCAAAGACAATGTTAATTCACTTAACTTTTTTGAAAACTACTGATGAATTATGTCCTCCAAAACCAAATGTATTACTAATTGAAGCATCTACTACTCTATACTGCGCCATATTTGGAGTAAGGTTTAATCTTGGGTCTATCTCAGGGTCAAGATTTTCTAAATTAATAGTAGGTGGCACGACCTGGTCCCTTATTGCCAGGATAGCTGCGATAGCCTCAATAGCCCCGGCTGCCCCCAAAAGATGCCCTGTCATAGATTTGGTTGCACTAACATTGAGTTTAAATGCATGATCACCGAATACCTGAACTATTGCTGCTGCTTCAGATATATCTCCTAAAGGTGTGGCTGTGCCATGAGCATTTATATAATCAATTTCTTCGGGTTTAAGCCCTGCATCCTTAAGTGCACGTTGCATAACAAGTTTTGCCCCATATCCTTCGGGATGTGGTGCAGTTAAATGGTAGGCATCAGCTGATAAACCTCCTCCGGCAATTTCAGCATAAATTTTAGCTCCACGGTTTTTCGCATGCTCATATTCTTCAAGGACCAGCGCACCGGCCCCTTCACCCATAACAAAGCCATCACGTGATACATCAAAAGGCCGGGATGCACTTTTATAATTGTCATTATTGGTAGAAATGGCCTGCATACTATTAAAACCACCAATACCAGGTTCAATAATAGCTGCTTCAGATCCACCGGTAACAATAGAAATTGCTTTACCATGCCTGATAAGGAACAGAGAATCAATCAATGCATTTGTGGAGGACGCACAGGCTGAAACTGTGCTATAGTTCGGGCCTCTGAAACCATGCTTCATGGATATATGACCCGAAGCGATATCAGATATCATCTTTGGAATAAAAAACGGGCTATATCTGGGAGTTCCATCCCCCCGATAATAGCCCTTCATTTCTTCCATGAAAGTAGTCATACCTCCAATGCCGGAAGACCAGATAACTCCAACATCATCAGCATCTTTAATTTCAAGATTTATCCCGCTATCCTCAATTGCTTGATCAGCAGCAATTAATGCATACTGTGCATAAGGATCCAGCTTCCTCATCTCTTTTCTGTCAAAATAAATAGCGGGATCAAAATCTTTTAGCTCGCAGGCAAATTTTGTTTTATACTTTTCAGTATTAAAGCGGGTAATAAGACTTGAACCACTAACTCCTGCTATTAAGTTAGCCCAGTAATCATTTACATTATTACCAAGAGGAGTTAATGCCCCCAATCCGGTAATTACTACCCGTTTTAATTCCATATAAAAAGATTGAAAACAAAACTTATTTTACGTGCTCCTCAACGTACTTGATGGCTTCACCAACTGTACTGATATTTTCAGCCTGGTCATCCGGAATTCCAATATTAAACTCTTTTTCAAATTCCATAATCAGTTCGACTGTGTCAAGAGAATCTGCTCCCAGATCATTAGTAAAACTAGCTTCCGGAGTAACTTCATTCTCATCAACACCTAATTTATCAACGATGATAGCTTTCACTCTTGATGCAATATCAGACATAGCTGTAATTTTTAATTAATACTAAGTTAATTTTCGACTGTGCAAAGAAATGCAAAATCAGCTTAAAAACAAATAAAATTATAATCAAATATATGAAATATTTCTTTTTTTTGTAGAAAAATTTAATAATCAGCACTTTCGCAATTCAAGTAATTCGAATTTTTATTGACCAAAACTAATTATATAACTAGATGAAAAAGAAAAATATAGCAATTTTCGCTTCCGGCTCGGGAACAAATGCTGAAAATATAATTCGATTTTTCACTGATTCAGAAATCGCTGAAGTCAGACTAATATTATCAAATAATCCTGAAGCCGGGGTATTAAAAAGAGCTGAATTATTTAATCTTAAAACCTGCATATTTGACCGCAAAAAATTTTATGAAGATAATTATGTGCTGGATATACTCAGGGAAAATCAGACAGACCTGATCATTCTTGCCGGTTTTTTATGGCTAATACCCCGAAATCTGATACAGGAATATCCCGGAAGGATTATTAATATTCATCCTGCACTGCTCCCAAAATTTGGCGGCAAAGGAATGTATGGAAAACATGTGCATCAGGCTGTTATTTCAAGTGGGGATAAAGAAACAGGCATTACAATTCATTATGTTAATGAAAAATATGATGAAGGAAGTATCATATTTCAGGCCCGGTGCGGAGTAAGTCCGGATGATACTCCTGAAAGTCTTGCAAATAAAGTTCATGAACTGGAATACAAATATTATCCGCCTATAATAGAAAAAATATTAAGATCATTAAATCCATATAATTAAACTTGAAAAGCTATTTCAAAAAGCCTCCAACATTTGAATTACTTCTGCTTTTTTAATATAAAAATCTTCCATATTTTCATCCTTTACCGGTTCCACGGGCGGTGCATCTACAGTTAAGGGATTGACAGGATAACCGTTTTTGTAAAATCTGAAATCAAGATGGGGGCCGGTACTTAAACCTGTAGTTCCAACATATCCAATAACATCTCCCTGCTTTACATATACCCCTCTTTTAATTCCGGGGCCAAAACGGCTTAAATGAAGATAGGATGTGGAATATGTGGAATTATGTTTAATACTGACCATATTACCGGATGCACCATCATAAGCTGCTTTGCTGACTATTCCGTCACCAATGGAAACAACAGGTGTCCCGACCGGGGCACTGTAATCAACTCCATGATGTGGACGGCGGACACGTAATATTGGATGCAAGCGTGAGCTTGAAAACCCGGAACTTATCCGGTTATATCTTAAAGGAGCTTTTAAAAATGCTTTTCTAAGGCTGTTCCCTTCTTCATCAAAAAAATCGGTACGCCCGTCCTGATAAAAAGGGATAGCCAGAAATTCTTTTCCGGCATGATTGAAATAAGCAGCTTGTACAGTACCAATGCCACAGGTCATTCCTTCAACAAAATGCTCATCATATATTATTTTAAAGCTGTCTCCTGACTGAAGGCCAAAGAAATCAACAGACCATGCATAAATTTCAGACAGCTCGATAGCAGCCATTGGATTTGCCCCTCCCGAAGTAAAAGCATCCCATAAAGAGCTAATGATACTCCCCGCATAAACCTGTGTTATTGTATCAACATCTTTAATACCCGGCCAAACATCCAGGCTGTCCTGAAGCTGAAATACAACATACTCAACAGGGTCTTTTTCATAAACAAAATAGGCAGCATTATCAATACTATCCGGAAAATGGAAAACTGTATAATTATTTCCGGCCCTGAACTTTCTGGCATCAAAAAAATCCGTGGCCAGGTCTAATAACTTATTAATACTTTCATGTGAAATACCCAGACTACTAAGCATTACAGAAAATGTCTGGTTATTTTTTACTCTTCCGGTTTCAATCCTAAATGAATCTGAGGGGATCTGATAAAGAAAATTAGTTGCCGGTTCATCGGCGATTATCTCTTCTGTAAGTGAAATTTCTTCAAAATTATTATTATCCCGTGAATTAAAAATAATAGTGATGACCAGGCAAAAAACTGTCATAAAAACAGCAACAATATAATCAATGATCCTTCTTTTTTTAATTTTAATCATCTTTCTCCATTCAATTTTTGTCCCCTATTTTTAAGCCAAATAATCTTACATTTTTTTTGGCTGCAAAAAATAATAAAAACCAACACAGGATCAAAACACAGTTTTTAAAAATTGCGAGGTATATATCAAATTACAATGTTTATTATCTTAGCTTTAACAATGATTATTTTCTTTGGCATCTTATCCCCCAGCCACTTAAGGGCAACCGGATGCTCCAAAATTTTAGCTTCAATTTCTGTTGTTGGCATATCGAGGGGAAGACGAAGTTTAAAACGCAATTTTCCATTTACGGACACAGGATACTCATATTCATTTTCAACCATAAATTCAGGATCATATACCGGTAATGAAGCATTAAAAATACTATCCTCATTACCCAGTAAATGCCAGATTTCTTCAGTTATATGAGGAGCAAAGGGTGCCAGTAAGATTGTTAAGTTATGTAATATTTCTCTCTTATTGCATTTTAGTTCTGTCAATCTGTTAACACATATCATAAACTCACTTACAGCAGTATTAAAAGAGAATTTTTCGATATCTTCAGTTACCTTTTTTATTGTCCGGTGCAATACCTTATTTTCCTCAAACTCAGGTTCTTCATCCACTAAATTAAATATCCCCCGGTCATTGAAAAATAATTTCCAGTATCTGCGAAGGAATTTAAAAACTCCGTCTATTCCGTTTGTATCCCAGGGTTTGGATTGTTCTAAAGGCCCCAGGAACATTTCATACATCCTGAGTGTATCCGCTCCGTATTTTTCAATTATATCATCAGGATTAACAACGTTATACATTGATTTTGACATTTTCTCTATAGCCCATCCGCAGATATATTTACCATTTTCAAGGATAAAGTCGGAGGTCTTGTACTCAGGGTTCCATTTTCTGAAGGCCTCAATATCAAGTATGTCATTATGCACAATGTTTACATCCACATGGATAGGAATAACATCATAGTTATCTTTAAGATTAAGAGAAACAAATGTGTTTTCGCCTTTTATCCGGTAAACAAAATTTGACCTTCCCTGTATCATTCCCTGGTTTATAAGCTTTTCAAAAGGTTCCTCTTTACAAATGCTTCCAATATCATATAAAAACTTATTCCAGAAACGTGAATACATCAGGTGTCCTGTTGCATGTTCTATCCCTCCTATGTACAGATCAACATTCTGCCAGTAAGAATTGGCTTCTTCAGATACAAGGGCTTTATCATTTTTAGGGTCCATATATCTTAAGTAGTAGGCAGAAGATCCGGCAAAACCCGGCATAGTGCTCAGTTCATAAGGATAACCTTCTTCTGTTTCCCATTTTTTTGCCCTTCCCAGGGGCGGATCACCGCTTTCAGTTGGCTTAAATTCATCAATCTCGGGAAGTTCAAGCGGTAACTTATCTTCTTCAAGCGGATATGGTATCCCGTCTTTAAAATAAACAGGGAATGGTTCCCCCCAATAACGCTGTCTGCTAAAAATTGCATCCCTCAAACGATAGTTGATCTGCTTTTTGCCCAGTCCCCTTGATTCAATTTCACGGGTAATAATTTTTATTGCCTCCTCAACCTCCAGTCCATTTATAAGGGGTGAATTTACAAGCTTCCCTTCCTTAGCATCATAAGATTCAAGAGAAATATCACCTCCGGAAACCACCTCAA
Source organism: uncultured Bacteroidaceae bacterium (assembly GCA_964563105.1). GTDB lineage: Bacteria > Bacteroidota > Bacteroidia > Bacteroidales > CAYVTV01. Next base: position 4,256 of record CAZLXM010000033.1, on the reverse strand, counting down.
TTATCGGAAGCTTAAAATGTTTTGCAAAAGCGTAGTCGCGTTCATCATGTGCCGGAACAGCCATTATGCTGCCGGTACCATATCCTGCAAGTACGTATTCACTGATCCAAATTGGCAAATCATCTCCCGTAAAAGGATGCAGGGCACAGGAACCGGTAAATACCCCGCTAATAACTTTGGTATCAGCTACTCTTTCACGCTCGGAACGTGTTTTACAGTAACGCAGGTATTTCTCAACTTCAGCCTTTTGTCCGGAAGTGACCAGTTCACTGACTAATTCACTTTCAGGTGCGAGGACCATAAAAGTAACACCATAAATAGTATCTGGCCGTGTAGTGAAAATATTCATTTTCTTTGAAAACCCTTTAAGAGGGAATAAAATCTCTGCCCCTTCGGATTTTCCAATCCAGTAACGTTGTATTTCTTTTAATGATTCTGACCAGTCTATGAGGTCGAGTCCTTTTAATAATCTTTCAGCATAGGCAGTAGTTCGCAGAAGCCATTGCATCATCTTTCTCTGTTCTACCGGATGTCCCCCTCTTATAGATATTCCATCCTTAACTTCATCATTAGCGAGGACAGTTCCGAGTGCAGGACACCAGTTTACCATAGTTTCGGCCCTGTATGCCAAACGATAATTTAAAAGTATTTTCTGCTGTTCCTTATGTGACCATGAATTCCATTGATTTGCCGTAAAATTCAATGTTTCGGTACAGGCAGCATTAATCCCGGAAGTTCCTCCCTTTTCAAACTCAGCGATCAATTTACTGATTGGTTCAGCCTTGTCATTATCATAATTATAATAATGTTCGAACATTTTTATAAAGGCCCATTGTGTCCATTTATAATAAGCCGGGTCGCAAGTCCTTACCTCCCTGTCCCAGTCGTATGAAAAACCGATTTTATTCATTTGTTCACCATACCTCTGAATATTCTGTTCAGTAGTAAGTGCGGGATGCTGGCCTGTCTGGATGGCATATTGTTCAGCAGGTAATCCAAATGAATCATAGCCCATAGGATGGAGGACATTAAAACCGGTGAGCCTCTTATAACGGGAATATATATCTGAAGCTATATATCCCAGGGGATGTCCGACATGTAAACCGGCACCTGAGGGATAAGGGAACATGTCCAGGACATAAAATTTTGGTTTTGAATGGTCAATCTCTACTTTATAGGTATTATTAACTTTCCAGTACTGCTGCCACTTTTGTTCAATATGCGCAAAATTATATTCCATTAGAATCAAATTTTTAAGAAAGTGAAAATGTCTGAAAAATGAAAAAGGCTGAATCCTCAATAAAGGAGAAGTTTAATTATTTTTTACTTTACATTTTCATTTTTCTGAATTTATCTGCTTTCTTTATTTAATTTTAAAACGCAAAAATATAAAAATATAAGGAAGGATTAGCTAAAGAAAAATAATGTTGCGGGATAAAGTTGCATTGTTTTTATTTACAAATTTTAAAGCAACTATAATTGACCGTGCTTTAAGGGAATGTCAGTCCTTTTAAAATAAAATTTGTGTTCATTTTATTATTTCATAATTTTGCTGATGAAAATAAGGTCCCGTAGTTCAATTGGATAGAATGTCAGATTCCGGTTCTGAAGGTTAGGGGTTCGAGTCCCTTCGGGATCACAAAGTACAAAAGCAATAAGCTTAGTTTTTATAAACTTTTAATTCAGTATTTTAAAAAGACCACAGCATGCGGGTTGATTGAAAAATCCAATTCAGACACATCTTTTTCATTCCAAACATCATATAGCTTATAAGATTTATTTTCTATCAGACCCATATCTGTCTGCTTTAAAGAAACTGTTTTTACATCATCGTTACGGTTAAGGATCCCGATCCAGCCACCTTTGGTCTTTTTTGCGATAGTATTCCATACTTCTACACCTTCCACATCATAAACCAGTTTTCCTATAACACCATTTTGGTTACTTTCCAGAATATCCTTATTTGTAATCAGCTCAAGTGAAAAATCATCAAGTGTAGGCAGGTCTCTTCCCATCATTAATGAAGAAGCCGTCAAAGCTCTGAGTGTAATAAAGGTATACATCTGATCTTTTGTAAATTCGCTCCAGCCTGTCCATCCTTTACCGGATAAGAGTTCAATATTACTAAGCTCACCGGTTTTTAACTTTTCCATAATTTCCGCTTTAGTTTCATCTCCTTTAAGGCCTTCAGGTTTAAGCGATATTCATTGTAACTGGCCAAAGGGAATCATATCCATATCTATCCAGAATCCGGGTTCTTCTTTTCCCAGCCATTCCCTCCAGGCAGTGAAACAGCGGTCAATTCCTATCTGGTCGTCCCAGACGTCTGATGTTATCCTTAACATATTTCCACCTTTAAAAATACCGAGAGCATTTTTATCCATTTTTCCTCCCGGGCTAGGTCTCAGCACAATAGGCCTTCCTGCCTGTGCAATGGCATTAACCACTCCCTGTACCTCATCGGGATATGGGACCAGATCATCATATTTAATAAAGTCCACTCCCCAGCCTGCCATTTGATTTACCAGAATATTATAAAATTCCTCTGCTCCCGGTTTACTCATGTCGATACCATATTTCTGGGGATTCCAGTCACAAATATTAGTAGTATTGGCTATATCCTGAACAAAATATTCAGTACCCTGAATTGGGGTGTTAGCTTTAACAGCCGCTCTGGGGATCCCACGCATTAAGTGGAGCCCGAATTTAATACCCAATTCATGACAGCGTTCAATTATTGGAAGCAATCCATGAGGGAAATAGGTTTTAAAAGGTTGCAGCAGGTCATACTCATTAAAGTTAAACTTAACAGCGTGTTTTTCTGCGGGGTAAATGGTCTCTTCCTGCAGTTTGAACTCTCCGAACCAGCCGGCATCGATTACAAAATACTCATATCCATGAGGGTTCAGTTTTTTGGCAAAAGCTTTAAGGTTAGCCATTACGGCTTTCTCATGCAGGTATATACCATAACTGTCATAAGAATTCCAGCCCAACAGCGGGGTTTATGCAAGCTTATCCTTCTTTTGCTCTTGTTGAGTAGAGGCTCCTGCAAAAATCAAAGCCATTAAAGTCAATAAAATGTATTTTCTCATATTTAAGTGTTTAAAGATTATTTTCTGCTTTTGTTTATTATTAAATATATAGAGAGGCAAAAATAAAAAAACAGGTCTGATTAAAAAGTTAAGAGGCTAACATTTATAATATTAGTAACTTAAAATTAAAACAGTCGTATAAAACTCAAAAATGCAAACCATATTATAAAGTGGAATAAATACCACAACAATGTTTATTTACACTTTTGCAGGTATAAATGTAATTGGAATTTGATTTATTTATTAGTTATACAACATAAAACCAAGAAGTAATTATGAAAGTTATAAAACTATTTACTGTTTTACTTATTGCCATTATATTTATCGGTTGTAACAAAATTCACAAATCAGACAATTGGCGAACTTTTAGAGGCAATAAAAAAAATACAGGTTACTCTAGTGGAAATGCTCCACAAGAGTTGACAGAACTCAAGTGGAAGTTCAAAACAGAAGATAATGTATCCTCAAGTCCTGCAGTTGCTAAGAGAATAGTTTTCTTTGGCAGCGATGATGGCTATCTATATGCGGTGGATATAAAAACCGGAAAGGAAAAATGGAAGTTCGAAACAGACGATAATGTATCCTCAAGTCCCGCCGTTGCTAATAAGATGGTTTTCTTTGGCAGCGATGATAGCTATTTATATGCTGTGGATATGAAAACCGGAAAGGAAAAATGGAAGTTCGAAACAGACGATAATGTATCCTCAAGTCCCGCCGTTGCTAATAAGATGGTTTTCTTTGGCAGCGATGATGGCTATTTATATGCTGTGGATATGAAAACCGGAAAGGAAAAATGGAAATTCAAAACAGAAAGTATGATATCCTCAAGTCCCGCAGTAGCTCAAGGGATGGTTTTCTTTGGTAGTGTTGATTGCTATTTATATGCTGTGGATATAAAAACCGGGAAGGAAAAATGGAAGTTTAGAACAGGAGGATATATATCCTCAAGTCCTGCAGTTGCTAATGGGATGGTTTTTTTTGGCGACGATTTTGGCTATTTATATACTTTGGATATGAAAACCGGAAAGGAAAAATGGAATTTCAAAACAGAAAGTAAGATATCCACAAGTCCTGCAGTTGCTAATGGGATGGTATTCTTTGGTAGCGATGATGGCTATCTATATGCGGTGGGTATAAAAACCGAACAGGAAAAATGGAAATTCA